>JAYSWW010000187.1:0-1849 GCA_043717805.1 Ferruginibacter sp. | reverse complement strand
CATGCAAAAAATATTCATTGGTGTGATGGTAGCAAAGAGGAGTATGATAACCTCTGTGAATTGTTGGTAAAAAAAGGAACTTTTATAAGGCTTAACCCGGAAAAGCGCCCAAACAGTTTTGCCTGTTTTTCCGATCCCAGTGATGTAGCCAGGGTTGAGGATAAAACTTTTATTTGCAGCAGGATCAAAGATGATGCGGGGCCAACAAATAATTGGATGGAACCGGTTGCTATGAAAAATATACTGAATGGGCTGATGGATGCTGCAATGTCGGAAAGAACAATGTATGTTATTCCGTTCTGTATGGGGCCTGTTGGTTCTCCCTTCGCAAGGTATGGTGTTCAGTTAACCGATTCAGAATATGTGGTAGTGAACATGTATATTATGACACGCATGGGCCAGGAAATATATAAGCACCTTAAGAAAAATGAATTTGTAAAATGTTTGCATACAGTCGGTGCTCCACTAAATCCAAAGCAGGCAGATAGTAAATGGCCTAACAATCCAACAACAAAATACATCTCTCATTTTCCGGAAGAAAGATTGGTGATCTCTTATGGCAGCGGTTATGGTGGAAATGCATTGATGGGTAAAAAATGTTTTGCACTGCGCATTGCTTCTGTTTTGGGCAGGGAAGAAGGTTGGCTGGCTGAACATATGTTGATCCTGGGAGTAGAATCTCCTCAAAAAGAAAAAACATATATAGCGGCAGCATTTCCAAGTGCCTGTGGTAAAACCAATTTTTCTATGATGATTCCTGCAAAAGGTGTTGATAATTGGAAAGTAACTACTGTAGGTGATGATATAGCTTGGATCCACAAAGGAGAAAATGGTAATTTATATGCCATCAACCCGGAATCCGGGTATTTTGGAGTTGCTCCGGGTACAAACTATAAAACCAACCCCAATGCGATGGAAAGCATTAAGGCAAATACAATATTTACAAATGTTGCAATTACGCCTGATGCTGATGTATGGTGGGAAGGAATGACCAAAGAAATACCCGACGGTTTGATTGATTGGCATGGAAAACCATACGATCCAAAATCGGGTAGCCCTGCAGCTCATCCCAACAGCAGGTTTACAGCTCCTGCTTATCAGAATCCCGCAATCGACTGTGATTGGGACAATCCAAAGGGTGTACCTGTTTCTGCTTTTATTTTTGGAGGCAGAAGAAGTACAACAATACCGTTGGTAAGCCAGGCATTCAACTGGAGTTTTGGAGTTTATGCAGCCGCAACAATGGGTAGTGAAACAACAGCCGCTGCTTTTGGTGAAGTTGGTAAAGTAAGAAGAGATCCTTTTGCCATGTTGCCATTTATGGGTTACCATATGGGTGATTATGTAAACCATTGGTTACAATTTGGACGTGATCTGCCAAATCCACCGCGTATTTTCAGCGTAAACTGGTTTAGAAAAGATCAACAGGGAAAATTCCTTTGGCCGGGTTTTGGGGAAAATATGCGGGTATTAAAATGGATCTTTCAAAGAGTTCATGGCGGCGCCAGTGCCGTTGAATCTCCCATTGGATGGATGCCCAGGTATGAAGACATGGATTGGACCGGTATAGAAAATTTCACCAAAGATGATTTTGCTAAAATAATGACGATCGACAGAGAGCCATGGAAACAGGAATTGATATCTCACGAAGAGTTATTCGTAAAATTATATGATAAACTCCCTAAGGAATTCTATTTCATGAAAGAATTATTATTGAGCGCATTGTGGCGTTCTCCCGAACATTGGGCATTGGAACCGGAACATGTTTAATATATTTTTATGGTTCTTTTGATGATCAAACACTGTATGAAGTAATTGTAAACTGATCTCATCAATCAGTTAAACTGTT
>JAYSWW010000186.1:0-4791 GCA_043717805.1 Ferruginibacter sp. | reverse complement strand
TAAGTTCATTGCGTGCATAATTCTGGTAATAACCGGCACCCAGCGGATTTACGATCTGGCCGAATGTGCTGCTCGTATTGTCAAAATCCCTGTCTCCGAAAAGATAAGCACCACCAATGTCATAATTTTCTTTCTCAAAGTCTTTAAAGCGGCTAAACATCCACTTTAATTTAAGATTCTTATTGGGTGAATGAATGATCGTAGCGCCGATCATGCTGGTGGTATATTTATCTTTTTCCTGCCCTTCAAAATAAGTATCCAGTCCGAGGTTGGCACTGAATAAAGGCGAAAAAACCGATGTCGTTTTTTTTACAGATTCCGGGTAATACGTAAACCTGGAGGCAGATAATATACCAAGCAATTCGAGCTGGATCTTGGCATTTATTTTATAGGTTATATAACCCTGCGCATCTGATGCAGACGGGATATAAGCACCTTGTGTGGGTTGATTGCTTAAAATATTCCGGTTGCTTTTATTTCTTACTCCAATGAGGTATGTAATGGCAGTATTTTTTGAAGATCCTTCCAGGTGAAAACCCTGTTCCAGTAAACTGATGTAAGCACTTCCACCAAAAGTTCCTGTTTTTTTATATTGAATATCCAGTACACTGCTCATTTTATCACCATACTTCGATTGAAATCCGCCGTTATAGAAATTTACATTTTTCGTAAGTTCAGGGTTTATGAGACTCAGCCCTTCCTGTTGCCCGCTGCTTACTAAGTAAGGCCTGTATATCTCAAAATCATTTATGTATACCATGTTCTCATCATAATTACCGCCTCGTACATTGTATTGAGAGGTTAGTTCATTGTTGCTTCCCACAAGTGTTTTTATCAACGCTTCCACACCACCGGTGGTGCTGGGCAATTTGATGGCGTTTTTTGGATTAATTTTTACAAGGCTGTTTTCCCTGCGTTCCCTTTCATCTGATATGATCACAGCATCAAGCGTTTTACCTGCCCGAAAGAGCCGGATTGTTGTGTGTTCTGTTTCCCCGGGGCTGAGATAAAAATTCTTTTGAACTGATAGAAAGCCCGTATGGCTGAACGTTAGGGCAAAGGGTTTTTCAGCAGCAACCCTGATGCTGAATGTTCCGCTGTCGCTTGAAACAATACCTTTATTCTTACCAAGAACAGTGATGGTTACATTACTCAAAGCATTTTCATTCTCATCCAGAATGAGACCGGTGACCGTTGCAGATTTATTTTGTGCAAACACAGGAAGGCTAAGCAGGTAAAACAGGAAAACAATCAGCAATCTCATACGATGAAGGTATATATTTTATGCTTTGTAAACTATAGGGTTTTTAAAGCAATTCTTTTTATTTTTGAACGATATGAATTATTTGAAATCAAATTTAGCCGGCCTGTTATTTTTGATCTTCTTTATTTACAGTTGCTCAGGTAATACGAAGAACGACTCAGTTGATAGCAGGCATCCAATCGGAACCAAAGATAGTGAACCCGTCGATTTTGCTGCAGTGGGGCTGGAAAACCTGAATGCATCGCATAATATGAAAGACATCGTTTGCCAGACCTGGGATTTTAAGGAAGATGCTGCCGATGCGGAAGATGCAGACCCTTCATCGGGTATTGAATTGCTATACAGAGGGTATTGCCTTTTTTCCGATGGTAGTATGATAAAAGATCCAAGGGGAAATATGCAGCCTGGTAAATGGATGTTGAATGATAAAATCAAACCGGTGGTATTTAATTTTTTGCTTGACAATGGCGAAACAGAGACTTACCGGTTGGCCTACCTGATGCCTTATGAAATGAAATTGGTGCCCGATCACGGAGAAAAGAAAACAGTCATCGACCTGCAATCAGAAGCGATCAGGCATTCCGATCTTAAAAAAGATCCGTTTTATCTTTCAAACAACAACTGGCGTTTCAAACCTGCCAAAGCGGAATCTGATGAAGAGATAAAAGCACGGTTAAAAAGCTGCATTCAATTCTTCATATTATTTTATGAACAGAAGATCAATGCAAAATCACATGTAGTGTCATTCATAGGATTGCCATCCTGTTTCAAATGGTATGGCGGCGGGATTTATTTGCAAAAAGAAAATGAACTCCAGCCTAAATGGGTGAATACATTTTACAACAGGGAACAGGCCATGAAAGCATATAAACTGGCCGATAAACTGATGACTATTAAATATACATGGCCCAAAAAAGAACCCAATTGGTTGAAACTAAATATTTCAGTTTTGAAACAGATGGAAAAGAAGATAGATTCTCTTTAACTGGTCAGGCGGGTTATCGCCTGGAATTAAATAGTAGTTTGTTGTACCCGCCAGACCAGTATTAGATACGCTTCAAAGCTTCAATCATTGCAGACGGGTCTTTCGATTTAAATACCGTGTTACCTGCTACCAGCACATCAGCCCCGGCTTCAATAATTGACCTGGCATTCTCAAGAGTTACGCCCCCGTCTACTTCTATTTTCACATTCAGTAAACGTTCATTGATCATTTCTTTCAATTGCTTTATTTTATTGAGTGTGTGCGGTATGAATGATTGCCCGCCAAAGCCCGGGTTCACACTCATAATACAAACCAGGTCAATATCAGCCAATATATCTTTTAATGCGTCTACAGCTGTGTGTGGATTGATGGCAACGCCTGCTTTCATACCAAGGCTTTTTATTTGTTGTATGTTGCGGTGAAGATGACGGCATGCTTCTACATGTACCGTAAGATTATCTGCCCCCGCTTTTTTAAATGCTTCCGCATATCTTTCGGGTTCTTCTATCATTAAATGTACATCACAGCATTTGTTGGTGGTTTTCCGGATGAATTCAATGATCATGGGACCAAAACTGATGTTGGGAACAAATCTTCCATCCATCACATCCAGGTGAAACCAGTCTGCACGGCTTTTGTTGATCATTTCGCAATCGCGTTGCAGGTAAAGAAAATCAGAAGACAAAAGTGATGGTGCTATCAATGCCATGATTTAAATCGTTTAAAGGTTTAAGTCGTTTGAAGTTTATAGGGTTTAGAAAGTTTAGGTTTTATTCACTCAACACATAGCACTCAACACATATTACTTAATAACTAATCTTGCCAATGCATCTTTCGCCTCTACATATTCCGGGTCGTAAACAAGCGCATTCTGATATGAGGTGATTGCTTCCGGAATGCGGTTCAGCTTTTCAAGGCATTTGCCGCTGTAATAATAGCCCTCATCAAAATTATTCTGCAATGTAATGGCTTTATCGAGTATAGCAAGCGCTTCTGAATATTTACCAAGGTCATATAAGGCAATTGCTTTTTCCCGGTAGGCATTCATGAAGGTATAATTCAGTGCAAGGCATTTGTCAAAAAAAACGATCGCCTTTACTTTTTCGTGGTTGAATGAATGATACAATCCCTTTATATAATAAGCATCTTTCTCAGTTTTAGTATTATTGTTACTTAGCAATATGTCTGCCAGCTTCAGTGATCTGGGATCTTTTTTTTCAGCATACAATGTTCCCAATGAGATCATATTCTGCGGATCCGGGAAAATTGAAATGGATCTTTCAAAAGAACGGATGGATTGGATTGTATCTTCATTTTCAAAATGAAGGGTAGCTTTTATTTCCCATAAACGGGCATTCATGCTGTCTTTTTCCAATGCATATTTTACTTCATTGATCGCATCGATGTAATTGCCATTTTCGCGTAAATACTGGATAAGCGTTTCTTTGATCAATAAAGAATCTGGATATTTCAAAATGGCATCTCTCATTTTTTTTTCATTGCCTGTTTGTTCGGTCAATGGCTTTGCAGGGGCCTTCTCAGGGTCACTGCTGTTACAGGCAAATAATATCATCAGTAAACCAATAACTGCTTTTTTCATTCGTCGCTTTTCGAATGCAAAAGTAATACTTAGCTTATATAAGCCTGACGAATTTTTGACAATTGAAGATTTCTACATCTGTATCTTTGCCGCACTTTAAACTGATTTTATGAAATACCTCATTTTTATACCGGTTTTGCTGGCAACAATTACAATCTCTCTCAGGAAGAATACAATACAACCTAATTCCATCGTACCATCTGATACGATTCATTTTCCCGGGGAAACACATTTTAAAAATTTACAGCAATTGACTTTTGGCGGTGACAATGCAGAAGCCTATTTTAGTTTTGATGGAAAGTACCTCGTTTTTCAAAAAACAAATCCTGCAGAAGGTATTTCCTGCGACCAGATATGGATGGGAAAAATTCCCGGCCCTGGAGAAAAATTCAATCCAAAACTGGTAAGTACAGGCACCGGGCGCACAACCTGTGCTTACTTTTACCCCGATGGAAAACACATCCTGTACGGCTCCACTCATTTGGGTAACAAGGAATGCCCTCCGATACCTGACAGAAGCAAGTATGGCAATAAATACATCTGGGCTGTTTACAAAGATTTTGACATTTTTAAAGCAGATACAAATGGTAAAATAGTAAAACGGCTTACCAAAACAAAAGGATATGATGCAGAAGCCACTCTTTCTCCCAAAGGCGATAAGATATTGTTTACATCTATGCGTGGCGGTGACCTTGATCTTTATACCATGGATACCAACGGGAAGCATGTAAAGCAACTTACCAATACATTGGGTTATGATGGAGGTGCCTGGTTCAGCCCGGATGGAACAAAGATCATTTGGCGGGCATCACGTCCTAAAACCGCTGATGAAATCAAAGAATATAAAGATCTCATCGCTCAAAACCTGGTGGCACCAACAAATATGGAAGTCTGGATCGCAAATGCAGATGGCAGCAATGCAATGCAGGTGACCAACCTGGA
>JAYSWW010000185.1:0-1857 GCA_043717805.1 Ferruginibacter sp. | reverse complement strand
TTATTAATAGTTTAACTAAGCTGTGTGAATCTTTGGTGTGATTATTCGTTCTCATAAGGTAGTATTAAATCCCGATAAATGAGAGTTATCCCAGCAATCTTCATATTCATGATGCATTCGGTATGTTTTGCGTCAACAATTTCCCCAAACCTGACGGCAGAATACATCAGCCGGAAAAAAATTGTCTTATTAAAATGGCAGAATACGGATATAAATGTTACAAGATTTGTTTTGCAACGCAGTGATGATAACAATTCCTGGAAAGATATCTATATGCTTGGGGCAAATGAATTCAAAAAGAAAAAACTTGAAAAATTTTCGGATCAGTCTCCTGACCCAACAAAGAATTATTATCGCCTTAAAATAGTTTTCAATGATAATAAAATAGAATATACTGCGTCCATTATGGTAATAATCGGTAAACCGGTCAATAGCTGGATCATGTTCCCGGTACCCGTTCGTGATGTTTTAAACCTGCAATACAATGGAAGTGAGCCAATACAGGGTGTAGTAAGTATATTTATACAGAATATGTATGGATATGTACTTACACGGAAAAGATATTCATCTTTAAACAGGACCATCCAGGTTCCTGTAGCTAACCTGGGCCGGGGAACTTACGATGTTCGTATTGTTATCAACGATGAAATAATCTGGAACCAGCGATTTGTAAAATGAACTACAAAGCTGCGGCGGCTTTTTTTACATCCAAGCTCCCGGAAAATTCCTGAACAAGGATCCCTTGCTTATTGTATATATAAATTGCCGGGAAATTATTTACTGAATAAAATGAACCAAAAAAATACGTCCAGTCCCTGCCGATGGTTATATTGGGATAATCTGCTATTTTATAATCATAGTAAAATTTCTTCAGCTCTTTAAAATCCATTGGAGAAGCCAGAACGATCTGTGATTTTTTAAAAAGGCTGTAATTGGCAAGCAGATCTTTTACAGCATGCCGGCAATGATCGCAATCGGGGCTGAATAACATGATGATCGTTGATCTTTTTGAATGAAGGTCATCTTTAGAAAATTTAATACTGTCGGGCACTTTGGTAATGCTAAAAGGAGGCACTTCCGGAAAACGCTTGTAAATGGGTAAACTATCTGACTGGGCTTCAGCCTGTTGAAAAACAGACAGCAACAAAAAAGCGATCAATATTCTTTTCAATCTGAAAATTTTTATAAAAATAATTTTTTTACTGCGAAAAACCTGTTAATTGTCTTTTCAAAGTGATTATTAAGTATTTCGCCATTAAATTTACTATCCATACTTTTGCAGCCAATAAATTAATAAATCATTATGGCAACTACAGCAGATATCCGTTCGGGATTGATATTAAAAATTGAAGGCAGTTTATATTCTGTGATAGAATTCGGGCAGAATAAAACAGCCCGTGCGGCAGCAAAAGTCTGGGCAAAAATGAAAGGTGTTGACAATGCAAGGACGATTGAAATTACCTGGAACAGCGGTGAAACCATCTTCCCGGTAAGAGTGGAACGTAAGCCTTACCAGTATTTATATAAAGACGATACAGGGTATAGTTTTATGGATACGGAAACATTTGAGCAAATTACTGTTGCCGAAACAATGATCGATGCTCCGAAATTTTTAAAAGACGGACAGGAAGTGTCTGTTTTGATAAATGGTGAAACCGACCTCCCAATGAGTGTTGAATTACCGGATAAAATTGTATTGCTTGTTACTTACAGCGAACCGGGCATGAAAGGTGATACTGCAACCAGGACATTAAAGCCTGCAACGGTTGAAACCGGCGCAACTGTAAACGTTCCATTGTTTGTTAACGAAGGAGAAATGATCCGTGTGAATTCTAAAACGGGTGAATATATTGAGCG
>JAYSWW010000184.1:0-12384 GCA_043717805.1 Ferruginibacter sp. | reverse complement strand
TGTTATAGACCTGGCAGATGTAATAGATAAAAAAGAATTGAAAACCATGATTCGCAATACTTACAATAAGTTTAAAGAAAAATTTGATTTCAGAAAATTAGGTACCGTACTCCAGGACAGGTCACTTATTCCTTTTAATGAAGATAAATACGAACTTGACCCTATTCTACTGTTGTTAAATGAATAACTCCCCAGATTTTCCGGGTATTTTAAGCATACATTTAAAAATTTTTTATTCTAAAAGTGAATAATGAATGGTTCAAAACCATTTGACAAACTGATGCACGTCATATTATAAACCGGATCATGAATATACTTTTACTTAAAGTATTGTAATATGAGCCAGATAAAAAACAAAACTGCTTTGATCACCGGTGTGGCTTCGGGTATTGGAAAAATGATGGGAAAAATGTTGTTACAAAAAGGTTTAGATAAATTGGTTGCATGGGATATAAATGAACAACTTTTACATGACACATCCAACGAATTAATAAAACAGGGATTTAAAGTATTGCCCTATGTTGTTGACGTAATGGATACCAACGCTGTGATCACAGCAGCCAGCCAGGTAAAAAAAGACATTGGCAAAGTAGATATATTAATAAACAATGCCGGCATTGTGGTAGGCAAACCATTTACAGAACATACTCACAACGACATTGACAGAACAATGAATATAAACAGTACTTCACTGATGCACATTGCCAAAGAATTTTTACCCGGCATGACCGAAGACAAAGGCGGACATATTGTAAACATTGCATCTGCAGCAGGCCTGGTTAGCAATCCGGGTATGAGTGTTTATGTTGCCAGTAAATGGGCGGTGAACGGCTGGAGTGATTCATTGAACCTTGAAATGAAAAAAATGAAATGCCATGTAAAAGTTACTACGGTAACTCCTTACTATATCAATACCGGAATGTTTGAAGGAGTAAAAAGTAAAATAATACCGATCATTGACCCTTTAATTGCTGCCCGAAAGATAATTAAAGGAATTGAAAATAATAAACGTTTTGTAAGGATGCCCGGAATTGTTTACACGTTGCCTTTTGCAAAAGGAATTTTACCAGCCAGTTGGTTTGATCTTATCATTGGAAAATGGATGGGCATTTATGACAGCATGAATGATTTTAAAGGAAGGCGGTAAATTGAAATTCGGTATTGCCAAATCATAAAACACCAATGATGCAATTGAAAAAATTAATCGCCCGGCAAACTGCTGAATACTTACAACAAATGCCAAATCAAAACGGCTAGCAGAAAACCGGTTATGCTACATCGGGTAAATACTCTAATCTTTTAATTATAAAAAGCCCGGGTAGCCCGCTGTTATTCCTTCACAATTTTAAATATCCCCAGATTTTTTCCGACTGCATTTTCATATTTAATGATATAAACACCGCTGCTAAAATCAGTAAATGAGATATTGGTATCATTCAATCCATTATTCAAATGAATAGCCCTTGACAGCAATTGTTTACCGGTGATATCATACAGCTTTAATTGCACTGGCTGGAATTTATCAGACTGTATCTGAACTTTTAAATGATCCTGTACCGGGTTTGGATATAATTGTGTAATACTGATCTCCTTTTTAGGCATTTCTATTTGCAGTATTTTCGAAAATGAAATACTTCCATCTGCATCAACAATTTTTAACCTGTAAAAACCGATCCCCGAAAACGGGTAAATGTCTGTGGCAGTATAAGAAGCGCCTGCATTGTTGCTTCCTTTTGGCAACACTTCGGAAAACTGGTTAAAATTCACACCATCATTACTTCTCTCTACTATTATTTTCTTTACATTATACTCTGCAGCAGTATTCCAAAAGAGGTTTACTTTATCTGAACTGGCTTTACCGGAAAAATTGATAAGGGTAACCGGTAATGGGCCACAAAATGGGATTATGCCCATTCTTCCAGTCATAAAAGTTTTTGCCTTATTGATGATATCTGACCAATAGGCTGTGGGGCCTGCAGGAATAAATGTACCGTTGGATGTACCCCAGTATTCATGATCCTGACCGGCAGCGGGATAGAATTCATGGTAAATAGAAGTTCTGTTCAACTGCTCATTCAACTGCTGTGATCCTCTTACATAAGTAATGGTTGGTAACCCAAACGGATAACCTTCAGTATATGGTACAGTTCCATCACTGGTGCCATGGAACAACTGAACAGGGATATTGTTATTGTTACGTATCCAGGAAGTGTCCTTGGTAGCTCCCCAACAGGAAATAATACCCATAACTTTTGATGAGAAAGGATAATTATTACCCGAACAATCTTTACAGCCGAGGTTTGGTGACGAAATGGTACTTGCAGGCCTTTCTGAATCATCTACATATGCAAGGCCAAGCGCCATAAAAGCACCGGCACTGCTTCCCCAAACAAAAATTTTATTTGAATCAATATTATATACAGCAGCATTTTGCTTGAAGAACCTGACCGCCGAACTGGCATCCTGGGTACCCCGCCAAACTGCACGTTCAGAACTGTTGCTGCTGAGTAAATTGAAATTCAACCGGTAATCCATTGAAGCAGTTACATAACCATAATGTGCAAACGAATCACTCAAAGCCTGCATATCCTGGTTCGATTTGGATCCGTTAATAAAACCCCCTGAATGAGCAAATATGATCAATGCTCTTTTGGGCTCAGCATCGCCTGCCGGCTGAAAAACATCCAGTTTCAGGTCCTGGGGAGTTGTAAAAGATTCAGAAATATAAAAAGAAGTTATGGCCGGGGCATTCCCGTAAATAACATTCGCGGTTTTGTTTACAGTATTGAATATCCTGTCGAAGTACCGGCATTGTGAATGGACGGATAACGGTAACAGGAGCAACATTAAGCAGTATTTCACCTGGTAAATTTTTTATAATGAATATCTAATATAAGACAAATTGTTTATACCTCTATAAAAAATATTCCTTTGATCATAATAATCACAAAACGCAAAACAACTATACATACAAAGCCGATCCGGGGCATTTTTATTTTGTACTCCAGGATTAATTTTAAAAAAGTTTCATTTAGTTCTTGCTGACGAAATTCATTGTTTATTTATTAAATGTGTTCAATTTTTATATAAGTTTTATTTCTATTAAATGAATACAGACCATCAAAAAATACGCCTGGCACTTTGGACGGCAAGAATACTGAGTATCGCCTTTGCAGTTTTTATAAGCATTTTTGCCCTTGATGTTTTTTCAGAAGGTAATGACTTCCGAAAAACAGTTGTTGGGCTGTTTATGCACCTGCTCCCAACTTTTATCATCGTCCTTATTATTATTATTTCGTGGCACAAACCATTTATTGGAGGAATATTTTATACCCTTCTTGCAATATTATACATCGCTTTTTCCTGGGGGAAATTTGACTGGACAGCTTATGCATTGATAGCCGGACCACTGATGGTTTTAGGAATTCTTTTCTTTTTTATCTGGTATCAGAAAAAACATCATTTGGTTTAACCCGGCAATCTTTAATTCCTCCTTAGCTCAAGAGTCAATATTAATACTTCAATAATTAGGATCAGGAAATACAAAGAAAACCTGCATATTGAAATAATTTTCTTATTTTTCTATACACAAATATCCCTTCCACTTTTATAAGATTGTTATGCCCGGTTTCTCACTGAATGTAAACAATAAGCAATATAAAGTTGATGCAGAATCCGACATGCCGTTGTTATGGGTGCTTCGTGATCTGCTCGATCTCACCGGTACAAAATACGGCTGTGGCGTAGCCAGTTGTGGCGCCTGTACAGTGATCATGGATGGAAATGCAGTTTATTCATGCCAGCGAACGGTTGGTAGTTGTGTGAACAAAAAAATAATTACCATCGAAGGTTTATCTGAAGACGGTATGCACCCTGTACAAAAAGCCTGGCATAAAGCTGCTGTTCCTCAGTGTGGTTATTGCCAGTCGGGCCAAATGATGACTGCTGCCGCCATGCTCGGTAAAAATAAAAATCCAACAGAAGAAATGATCAGTGCTGAGATGAGCAATGCACTTTGCCGTTGCGGCACTTATCACAGGATAAAAGAAGCCATTCATTTAGCTATTGAAGAAATTAATCAATAACCTTTCATAAGACCTTCTATGAAAAAAGAAAAAATTGACCGCCGGCATTTTATTAAGATCAGTTCACTGGCTTCTGGTAGTTTGGCCATTGGCTTTGTTTTACCCGGTTTGAGTACAATGGCCTTGCCAGCGGCTGACTGTGAATTCTTTCAACCAAATGCTTATATAAAAATTGATAAGAAGGGAAAGGTAATCATATATGTGTCAAAACAAGAATCCGGGCAGGGAGTTGATACGGCGCTTCCAATGATCGTGGCAGAAGAAATGGATGTTGATTTTAAAGATGTAAAATCTGCCATAGCTCCTTTTGGTTCTGTAGAAGGAAGCGAACATGATACCGGCGGCAGCCAGAGTGTGCTGCAGATGTATAAAACACTGCGCAATGCAGGTGCTGTAGCCAAAGCCATGCTCATCAGTGCTGCCGCCAAAGAATGGAAAGTGAAAGAAAGCAATTGTGCAGCCGATAAGGGTGAAGTTGTGAACACGGTTACCATGCAGCGGATAAAATACGGCGAACTGGTTTGCCAGGCAGCCGCATTGCCAATACCCAAAGAAGTAACACTTAAGAATCCGAAAGATTTCAAACTTATTGGCAAATCAGAAAAAAGAAGTAACCTGAAAGAAATTCTAACCGGGAAAATAAAATACGGGCTTGATATAAAAGTGGATGGAATGCTGGTTGCAGTAGCTGAAAGGTGTCCCGTACTCGGGGGTTCCCTGTTAAGTGTAGATGCCACTGCAGCAAAAAGAATTCCCGGTGTTATAGATGTTGTTAGTTACGGTGGTACGGGAGCACCCATGCATGTTCGTGCAGGCGTTGCAGTGATAGCTACGAATACCTGGGCGGCAATCAAAGCCCGTAAATTGCTGAATATAACCTGGGGTGAAGGTAAAAAAGTAAAGGAAAACACTGAACAGCTTTTTAAGACTTTTGAAACGTTGTCAATAAAAAAACCACAGATCGATGTTTTTAAAAAAGGCGATGTAACAAAGGCTGCTGGAAAACTGGATATAACAGCTTCCTATGCTGAGCCATTTTTAGCACATGCAACCCTTGAACCAATGAATTTTATTGCATCTGTGAAGGGGAATAACTGTGAATTGTGGGGTGGGTTACAATTGCCCGACTGGGCTGTAAATACCATTGCCAAAGAATGTAAAATAAAAAAAGAAGACATCAAACTAAACCTGTTGCCAATGGGTGGCGCCTTTGGGCGCAGGTTACATTTTGATTTTGCCATTGAAGCTGTAAAAATTGCACAACAGGTTGATAAACCTGTAAAACTGGTATGGGAAAGATCTGATGATATGCAGTTTTCTCCTTATCGCCCTGCTAACTATCACCGGCTTACTGCTACTGCCGATGATAAGGGAAATATATTATCGTGGCAGCACCATGTATTGGGAACACCCATTGCCTTTATGACTGACGGACCGAATAATAAAAACCCCCAGGAAACGGAAGGGGTTGACCGGAGCTTTTGTTATGATATACCAAATGTATATTCCGGTTATACTCCTGTAGAATTTAATATAAACCGTGGCTGGCTGCGTTCAGTTGATATTTGTGTAAACACTTTTCCGGTTGAAAGTTTTATAGACGAGATCGCAGCAAAACTGAATAAAGATCCACTGAACTTTCGTTTATCCATGCTCGAAAACCGGCCCGATTTTAAAACCGGGGATGGGCCGGGATCCATGACCCAGTCTCCGTCAAGAATTGCTGCTGTTTTAAAAATGGCTGCTGATAAGATCGGCTGGGCTTCAAAAAGAAAACCCAATCACTTTATTGGACTTGCAACACATTCATTCGTTTTTGCCAGATCTTATGCAGCCCATGCCATCGAGATAGAATTACTGGAACCAAAAAAATTCAGGATCGTAAAAGTTGTAGCCGCCATTGATTGCGGAATTGTCATTAACCCTGATGGGCTTATGAACCAGATGCAGGGAGGGCTGGCCTTTGCATTATCACAGGCTTTGAAAAGCGAAATAACGATCAGCAATAGCCGTGTATTACAGGATAATTATTTCAGTTATGAAATTTTGAACTACGCTGAAATGCCACCGGTGGAAGTGTTTATGGTAGAGAGCCTTGAAGAGCCTGGTGGGGTTGGCGAAGTTGGATTGTCTACTGTGGCTCCCGCTTTGTGCAATGCGCTGGCAGCAGCTGGTCACCGTCCACGTACTTTACCCATTCGCAATGAAGGATATAGTTGGGTTTAAGTATAAATGACTGTAATCATTACGTTCTCAGCATTTTTGCAATTTGTGAATTTAAATTTATGGTGATCTGTGTTGAAAAACGATCGCCCGATTGTTGATCTAAGGCAATGAATCTTTTATAGAAACCCACGTATTGGCTAGGCCTATTCTTTTAACCAATTCATAAAACAGTTTTGCATTTTCGGGATGAAGCCTGATACAACCATGAGATGCCTGGGTTCCCAGCCTGGAAAAATTACCAACAGTTGTTCCATGGATGGCATAACCGCCTCGTATGAAAACAGCATAGGGCATATTACCCAGTCCATGGTAATTTCCTGTGGGGAATTTTTTGGATGTATACTTTATGAATACAGGACCCGATGGCCTCACACTCATATCGGGGGTTCTGTATTTTCTACCAATGCCAGTCGAAACCCCGAAACTATCGACCAATTCAGCATCGAGGTACAGCTACATGGTTTGGGTTGATTTGATTATTTGAACATATACCAGGCAATCCTTTTCAAGGCAGGATACTGTTCCTGCTGTTGCTTTTTTTGCAATAAAAGAATCAAGTACTATTATATTTTCTTTTATTGTTTCAAGTTCTGTTGCAGTATAACGTTCTTCCTTCTTCCATATTTTCAGCAACGTATCTACCTGCTCTGCCATTACAATATCCCTGTGCCACAAGCTGCGCATTTGTTGTAAAAATGTATTTAGTGAATCTATACCAGGTGTAAATGATGTAGTGTCAAAAACATTGTTATAATCGCCGGTCGTATCATAACCCGATCGGTTGACCGAATCCTTAAACTTCTTATACTCAAAATTTTCAGGGCTCTTTCTCTTGGGGGGAGTTTTACATGATTGAAAAATGAACGTTGTAACAATTACAATAAAAATAATATGGATACCAATCTTTACCCTCATGATTTTGTAATAATTCCGGGTATAAAGATACTTATATATTGAATGATGTTATTTCCCGATTACACAATACCTTCTACCGGATAAAAAAATACCAAACCCGGTATGTTTATCACTGCAAAAAATTGCAGAAAAAAGGAGACGGGATTTTTTTATTTTATTTATTAAGTTATTCCTCTGTTCTTTTTTTTCTTTAGCTGGTTCTCATTAACTCTGAACTTTATTATTTTCCTGATCAAACCCAATGGTAGTTTCTTCTCATAAAGAAATTGAACAGTGCCAACTGAACCTTTATAAACTGAGAGTTCTTTTTGGAAAGTTGTAATGGCAGAACGGAACGGATAAAAGCCAATGTGATTTTTATGCCCTGCAAAATACAATAACATTCCATTGTATTTGAATGCAGGCATTCCATAGCTGATCAGTTCCTCGGCTAGTGGAGCCGCTTTCACAATACAGGCATATAGCTCTGCCAATTTTTTCTGCTGATCTATTGGATAACTTAAAATATAATCACCAATGTTTTTTGGCTTTTTCATATTCATGGTTATAAATAATGATTGATACAGCCAGTAATAAAGGCCTTTATTTTAATTGGTTGTAACAGTAAATACACAGCCCTGTACACCCCCTCCGCTTGCAATAAAAGTATTTACCCCGGGTGTCTGTGGAGTACCTGCGGCCGTTAACAGAACAGTTCTTAAACCTGTGGTGCTAAACTGCCCCGTCCCGGAAAAAGAAAATCCGTTGGTTGTATTTGTTGTTATATTATACGACCCTGTTGATGTTACATTTACCTGCAAAGCCACTGTGTTCTGGCCAATAAGAGGAATACCCGACTGGTATGTTCCGGCAATGGTTGCTCCCGAACAATTTCCCGGAGTTCCTGCAAAAGTATAAACAGCGGTATTTGGATTGGTTGAAACTATATTGAAAGCACAATACGCTACACCGTTTCCAATTGGCTGCATAGCTGTATTACCGGATATACTGGGTGTACCTGCTCCTTTTAATGTTACTGTTACAATTCCCGGGTTGTTGAATACCCCGGTATCAGAAAAGATCATTCCATTTGTAGTACCAAAAATATCAATATTGGTTGAGATAAAGTATGCGCCCGGAGTTATAACATTTACTGAGAATGAAACTGTGTTGGCTTGATTTAGAGGAACGTTGACCAGGTAATTTCCGGAAATGACTGTATTCACACAACCTGCGGTTCCAAAATTATAAACTGCCTGTACAGCATTGTTGCCAACAAAAAGCAATGAGCCGCAAGACTGGCCACTCCCCACACTTACCGAAAAATTACCTACATAAGACGGGGTTCCGGTTCCCTGTAAATAAAGGGTATCCCTTCCCGGAACATTAAACGTTCCCGAGTCGGAGAATTGCATCCCGTTTACCTGGTTTGATACCATATTATAATGACCAGCTGTTTGAACATCTACGATTACTCTATAATAATCAGATGCAACAAGTGGCACCCCCACAGTATAAGTTCCATTGATATTGCAACTTATTATAAAATACTGAGCCGCTTGCGTGTTTACACAAGCTGTTTGTACAGGTACAGTAATTGGGTTGCCGTTTATTGCAACAGTAACCGGATTGGCTGATGCACCAGTAGCGCTGTCAACCAGCCAAATGGTAGCTGTTGAAGAAGCTGAACAAAAAGGTACAGTGATAGAATAATTGCCGTTTACAACAGGTGTTGTATAAAAATTATAGCTTCCAAAAAGTATGGAGGCTGATCCGGTCTGTACAGGTTGTCCATTACAATTTTTAAATGTGCCATTGATCGTAATTGACTGAGAAGTATTAACCGTTACTGTTACATCAATTGTTGTATCTCTGCTGAATGGCCCGATATTTTGCGTTGCAATGGGGGTGCTGCAATTATAAACATTGGCCGATATATTCATAACGATGCCAAGATTGGCAGGAACAAGACCAGCCACTGTGCCCGAGTTGTTGGTAATACCATGTGTTGTTGCCCACCAGGTGTTGTTATTGGGTATGGTGAGATGTACCATGGTATTGGGAAGTGGATTGTTGTTCTGGTCATGAAGGTGAATGCTGAGATAAACCGCACTGGCCGGTACATCGCAGTTCCAGAAAGAGAAATGGCTAACCTGCAAATCGTAAAATCCTCCATTCCGTATAGCGGTGCCTTCTTTCACCCAGATGCCCCGGTCATCGAGACTCCATGTATTGATGTTGACAGGCGCTTTCCCGGTTAATGATGACGGGATGGGTATTTTAACCGATGCGATCTTCCCATTAGCTAACTGTAAAGCTTGTCCGCCTGATGATTCGAGTTCAACCGCAATCATACCCGTTGACTGAAGAATATACATTTTACTGCTATCCTTGCCCATCATGCTCCCCGGGACCCTTGTTGCAAAATCACTTTCGGTTGGATCAATATAGGAAGCATAAACATTTACTGTTCCGCTGTAAGCGGCGCCGCTGCTTTTTACCACTATGCCGTTTACCGGAAAACTGATCGCAGTGCCATTCGCTAAACTTACTGTTCCTCCTGCGGCGGCATCCACCGTACCAGCCAGTATTTTAGGTATCAGCTTTATGGAAAGATAATTCCGGGAAGCTGTTGCCGAAAAGGAACGAAGGGCTTTAAAATAACCCGCCTTACTAACAGTAACAGTTGTTACATATTTGTCAAGCAGGCTGTTATTGATCTGGAAAAAACCTCTTGTATCAGTCTGGTAGGCGATTCCCGAAAACAACACATTTGCATTTTGCACCGGGTTGTTGTTCTCATCTACTACCAATCCTGTAATGCTTCCCGTTACCGGTGAAGCAGCAGGGATTGAAAATCCGGGAAAGTCATCTGGTGGAGGAACTGTTGTATCTATATCTTTTTTACAGGAAAAAAAGATCAATGTACTGAAAAGAAAAATCAATACGCGGATATTTTTGGTACTCATATCAGTTAATTTATTATCAGACCATTCATCGTTAAAAAAGGCAATCTAAGATAAGGTTTTATTTTGTAGCTGGCGCCGGATTTTTGTTATATGGTTTATAATCAAATATTTTTTGGCAAGCTGTTGTTATGTTTGAGTTTTCTCTTTTTTAAAAAATAACCGGATGATCTATTTATAAATTTTCATCGAAATTAATACATCAAAACACTTTTAACTGTTGGGATAATTTTACTTCTTTTTTAATATCATTAAATTCATCACCGGAATTAATTCAGACAATAAATACTAAATAGTTTAATAAAATATTTTATGTTAAAAAAAACCTGGTTTGAAATGAACAAACCAGGTTTTTAAATTACCCTGAATATAACACTTGCTCTTATTTAACCATTTTTAGTGTATTTGATTGTTAATTAAATGGATTCATTGAATGAATTTTCAGGTTCATATTATTATCCAAGATCGGAAAGTCATTGCCATCAACAAACCCATCCCCATTTAAATCAGTAGCTACATAAACACCATTAACTCCGTTAAAACTGTCTTCATCAAATAACTTAAAATCTTCCTCATCTATTTTCCCATTCTGGGTTATATCACCTGTATACAGTGCCCAAACACCATCTTCAACCTGAACCTGGTTGTCTTTATATGCCTGTGTGTCGCTTTTTGAAAAATCATATTCAGTATCTAAAGTACATTTAACCGGGTTTGCGCTCCAGGTTTCTATGCTATTCCTGTGTTTGATAACTATATAATAATAATCCGAAGGGGCATCGAACCCAACAGAAACGGTACCATCGATGTTCAAAACAGCTTGCCTTATTTCAACTATTTCTCCTGTTTCAGGATTAACCAATTCAACCACAATGCTGTCTGTTTCATTATCCGGAGCTGATTTTACTCCCTGGAT
Organism: Ferruginibacter sp.; assembly: GCA_043717805.1. Taxonomy (GTDB): domain Bacteria; phylum Bacteroidota; class Bacteroidia; order Chitinophagales; family Chitinophagaceae; genus Ferruginibacter. The sequence goes on along the minus strand of JAYSWW010000184.1, from coordinate 1,297 downwards.
TTGAAGCACAGGTTGCATCTTTCTGTCACGTATGTAATAACCCTGCAGGAACACTATCAGGTTTAAGTTAATTTCTGAACCTTCCCTTCCATTTGCTGATCCCGTGGTCCTCTTGCCTGTTAAATTATTATTCAAGTTATCTTGTGAATCATATGTTTGAGGGTTTTCTTTTTTGCATGAAATAAAACTTAATGCAAACATCAATGGGAGATAAAATAACTTTTTCATGGTAATTAATTAAAAAAATTATGAAATATTTTTTCGTTACACATTTATCACATCTTTATACTTCAGAAAATCACGTTTTTGAGCAATAACCCTCAACACAGTAGTATGGTATTTTTAATTTTTTTAACCATATAAGCAAATAACAGCAAGTACTCTTAATCGTTACATTCTTTAGGCATTAACCTGAAGTGAAAGTAATAGGTTGTAACCACCATTTGCAATGACCACGATCATCGGGTATTTTTATTTTTGATTTTTTGCCGGGGAGTAATATCAATCAATCGAATTGAAATTTGTACAGAGTTTATCCTAAAGAATAGCAGAACAACATATTATAAAATATATAATGCAAAACTCGGAAAGAAAAGGATTAATTAATGCAAAAAATGCCCCGCATAAATGCGGGGCAAATTGAGCTCGAAAGACCACTCTTTAACTATTTTTTAACAGGAAACCGCTGCATCTTCTCATCCAACACGATCATCTTGCCATTTTTCATTTTGCAATCATCGACAATATTTGCTGAATCCCATTTACCCTTGTTGTCTTGCCACACTTGCTTATACCACATCGTAACCCATTCTTCGTCTTTATTGGCAGATATCACCGGTACATAATCATACATGACAATTCTTATGTCCCTATAGGTTCCTCTCATTTTAGTGAACATTTTCATAGCACTGTCCTTGCTCATTTTTTCATTCAAATTGTCAAAACTTACTTCTATAGAATCTCCAATGGTAGCTCCGATGGCATCAAAATCCTTATCAACAAATGCTTTTAAGGAAGACATGGCAATTACCACATTTTGGTGGCTGCCAATCTCCCAGTTTTTGTAAGGTTTTTGAAGCGGATAAGGCAATGGAGCTTTTGTTTCTGTTGTGGTACTGGCAGCAGTGACCGGAGTTTCAGCTGCAGGTATTTCATTTTTTTTATTGTCATTGTTGCAACCTGCGAAGACAAAAGTAACGCAGGCTGCCATAAAGATTTGTTTCATATTTGTTGGTTTTGATTAATTTATATTTACCTGTTAAGGTATTATTTTATAATGTTAAATCCAATAATCCGG
>JAYSWW010000183.1:0-4818 GCA_043717805.1 Ferruginibacter sp. | reverse complement strand
ATAAAGGGCAACGTAAAACTAAAAAGGGTTATGTTGTGTTGATAAGATAAATCTCAATTTGGAAATTTGAAGATTTGAAGATTTGGAAGTTCTTTCAAATCATGCATTCTTTACATTTTCAAATTGTCAAATTTTCAAATCTTCAAATCGTTAAATCGTTAATTTTGAATAAAATTGTTTTCATAACCGGCGCCACTTCAGGTATCGGAAAAGCTTGTGCTGAAAAATTCGCTGCTGCTAATTATGACCTGGTCATTACCGGGAGAAGGAAAGACAGGCTTGAAACACTGAAAAAAGAACTGGAAACTGCATACAACGTAAAAGTTATAACCTGTTGTTTTGATGTGCAGCAAAGAGAAGAGGTCTTTGACGCTGTCAATGCGCTCCCGGATGAATGGAAAAATGTTGATATTCTCATCAACAATGCAGGCCTTGCACTGGGAAGGGACAGTTTTGATACCGCAGACATTGACGATTGGGATACAATGATGCACACCAATGTAGATGGGTTGCTGTATGTTAGCCGGGCTGTTTTGCCTTTTATGATCAAAAACAAAAAAGGCCATATCATTAACATGGGTTCTGTTGCAGGAAAAGATGTGTACGAGAACGGCAATGTTTATTGTGCCAGCAAGTTTGCCGTGGATGCCATCAGCCAGTCGATGCGGATTGACCTGCTCAAATACGGGATCAAGGTCACCGCTATTAACCCGGGTGCCGTAGAAACAGAATTTTCCATCGTAAGATATAAAGGAGACAATGAAAAAGCCTCTGCTGCCTATGAAGGATATATCCCTTTAACAGCTTCAGATATTGCAGATACGATCTTCTATTGTACCAATTTGCCGTCCCATGTTTGTATTAACGACCTGACGATCACTTGTTTGCAACAAGCAGGAATTTTTTATTTCTTTAAAAAATAAATTGACACATTTCGCGTTATAAGTAAGCCAGAAGAAATTTATTCCTTAAAAGGCACTAATTAAAGCCAAAAAAGTTATGTAAAGCGAATAATAAGTATTAAAATTGTTGTACTGATTATCCAATCCCAAATAATATGAAAAGCCAAATTCTACTCACAATTTTTTTCGCCACCCTATTTGGGATAAGTGTTAATGCTCAGGATGTTATACGTCAAAGGCCCTGTACGCTTGAATCAATTCTTCACCAGGCAGACAGTGTTAAATCATTTCTTTCAAACCAGGGATTTATAGTAGTAAAAGAAGCATCGGTATCTATGGAAAGTGAATATGAAATGCCGATCATTGTTCCCTTAACGGAAGGAAGCTGGTACCAGTTTGTATTTATTGGCGATATGACTTCAAAAACCTATGAAGTAAGGATGTTTGACTGGAATGAAAAACAAGTGGTTTATCAAAAGAAGATGTGGGGTGATGTGGATGGAAATGTGATCAGTTATTCATATATACCAAAATTTTCAGAGTACCATATGATGAAACCTGTACAGGTGAATAATAAGAAAAAACATTTATGCGGCTATGTAATGCTTTTAAAGAAAACAAAATAAAGTCTCTCATGCTAATTTTAATAAAAGGCTGTCCCGAAAGGACAGCTTTTTTTTTGAGTTCAGCCATTTAATGAAAGAATTTGAAAACGATTATTGGAAAAAGTATCTCATTTATTCATAAAAAAAGTCCCGTAAAAAAACGGGACTGAATGAATTAACGGAACAGAGTAATTATTATTCTCCTGTTTTGGTTTCTTCTGATGCCTGGGCTGCGAGGGAAGATTCTTCCGGTGTAGCAACAGGTGCATCTGGTACTTTTTCTGCAACTTTCTTAACAACAGGCACATCGCGGCGGTCATTGCGTGCTTTTTTATGAGCACCCTGGCGCCTGGCCATGTTTGAATCGTGTTCCTGGCTCCATTTGGTGAACTTTTCCATAGCGGTAGCTTCATCAAACAAACCTAAACTAACTCCACGCAATAAATGTTTCAGGAACAATACACCCTTGAAAGAAAGGATACGGCGAACAGTATCAGTGGGTTGAGCACCTTTCTGTAGCCAATCCAATGCCTTCTGACGATCGATCTGGATAGTAGCCGGAACGGTCAGTGGATTGTATGAACCTAATTTTTGAATAAACTTTCCGTCGCGTGGACTGCGGGCGTCCGCAATTACGATGAAATAGAATGGTCTCTTTTTCGAGCCATGTCGTTGCAATCTCATTTTAACAGCCATAAAAAATAGAAATTTCTTTGGTTGTGAATAAATAGGGTTTCTAATCTCCTTAAAAAAGGAGAACGAAGATAAGTAGCTGGTTCAAATAATCCAAAAGAAAATAATTAATATGAAGAAACATTAACGCTTTCCAAATCCCATACCCGGCATTTTACCCATAGGCATTTTGTTCATCATCTTCATCATATCCTTCATCTGGTCAAATTGTTTCAGGAACTGGTTCACTTCACTGATATCCTTGCCACTGCCCTTAGCTATCCTTGTTTTACGGCTTGGGGTCATTATATCAGGATTGCGCCTTTCCTGCATGGTCATAGAATTGATCATGGCTTCAATGCCTTTGAAAGAATCATCATTTACATCAATATCTTTGATCTGCTTACCAACACCGGGTATCATTCCCATCAGGTCTTTCAGATTACCCATTTTTTTAATCTGTTGCAACTGTGTTTTAAAATCTTCAAAATCAAACTGGTTCTTCCGGATTTTCTTTTCAAGTTTTGCCGCAGCGGCTTCATCAAACTGTTCCTGTGCTTTTTCAACAAGGCTTACGATGTCACCCATCCCAAGAATACGCTGTGCCATACGTTCGGGATAAAATACATCCAGTGTATCCATTTTTTCGCCGCTGCTGCTGAATTTTATGGGCTTGTTTACCGTGTATTTAATGGACAATGCAGCTCCGCCACGTGTGTCGCCATCCAGTTTTGTAAGTACAACACCCGTAAAATCCAGGCGTTCATTGAATGTGACGGCCGTATTTACTGCATCCTGCCCGGTCATGCTGTCTACCACAAATAATATTTCCTGTGGATTGATGGCAGTTTTGATATTGGCAATTTCATTCATCATCACTTCATCAACAGCCAACCGGCCGGCCGTGTCAATGATGATAACATTCTTATTTTTCGCTTTTGCTTCCCGGATGGCATTTTGTACAATGGAAACAGCATCTTTATTTTCCCTTTCACTGTATACGTCTACACCTACCTGTCCGCCTAAAATTTCTAACTGATCGATCGCCGCCGGCCTGTAAATATCAGCTGCTACCAATAAAGGTGATTTTCCTTTTTTGTTTTTCAGGTAATTGGCTAGTTTTCCGCTGAAAGTGGTTTTACCGCTACCCTGCAGGCCTGCCACCAGGATGATGGCAGGATTTCCGGAAATATTGAACTGGCTTTCGCTGCCGCCCATCAATTCAGTCAACTCATCCTGAACGATCTTAACCATTAACTGGCCCGGGCTGACGGCTGTTAAAACCTTTTCCCCCAGAGCCTTTTCCTTTATTTTATCAGTAAATTCCTTGGCGATCTTATAATTCACATCCGCATCAACCAGGGCTCTTCGTATATCCTTGATCGTATTGGCAATATTCAGATCAGAAATCCTTGCCTGTCCTTTGATATTCTTAAATGCACTTTCGAGGCGCTCACTCAGACTTTGAAACATGGTTTGTAACTTATTTTAATGTTGAATTGTATTATTCGTTTAAAGGTTTAAGTCGTTTAAATCGTTTAAGGTTGTGAAACGCTGAACAGTTCAATCTAAAAGAACCTTAAACGACTTAAACGATATAAAACGGCGTTAAATGATCATATACTAAACGCTGCACTAATTATCTCCGCCTGCTCCTTAGCATGTATCTTAGCATAACCCGTAGCCGTAGCTGCACTTGCCTGCCTGCTTACAATATAAAAATTGATACTTTTCAGATTCATCCGTAAAAAGCTGGCGGCACCCATATTCAATGGTTCTTCCTGTACCCAATACCAGATCGCTTTGTTGTATTTTTTATAAAGTACATCGAGTTGATTTTGTGGCAATGGATAAATCTGTTCCAACCTGATGATCGCAATTCCCTTATGATCTTCTTTCAGTCTTTTTTCCTCGAGGTCGAAATAAATTTTTCCGCTGCACAGGATCACTTTTTTTATGGCAAGCGGATCTGTAACACCGGCATCATCATATATTTCCTTAAATGTTCCGTTTGTAAATGCACTCTTTTCGCTATACGTTCCGGGGTGGCGAAGATTTGCCTTGGGTGTAAAATTTATCAATGGTTTTCTGAAAGGCCATGCCAGTTGCCTGCGCAACAAATGAAAGAAATTGGCTGCCGTTGTTACATTGGTGATCACCATGTTTAATTCGGCACATTGCTGTAAAAACCTTTCCATTCTTGCACTGCTGTGTTCCGGCCCCTGCCCCTCATAACCATGTGGCAATAACATCACTACTCCATTCATACGCTGCCACTTGGTTTCTGCAGCCGCAATAAACTGGTCTACGGTTATTTGAGCACCATTGACAAAATCACCAAACTGCGCTTCCCACAAGACAAGGGCATTTGGATTGGCCATGGAATAACCATATTCAAATCCCAGCACTCCATACTCGCTTAACAAGGAATTGTATATTCTAAAAGGTGCCTGGTTTTCTATAAAATGATTAAGGCGGTTGTATTCTTTGTTTGTTGCCTCATCATATATGACCGCATGCCTGTGACTGAACGTACCACGTTTTACATCCTGCCCGCTCATGCGTACATCTTTTCCTTCAGTAAGCAAACTTGAATAAGCCAGTAATTCAGCAGTTGCCCAGTCTATTTTCTGCTCATC
>JAYSWW010000182.1:0-1865 GCA_043717805.1 Ferruginibacter sp. | reverse complement strand
GCTGACAAATTGTACGATCATCAATAAAGCAGTAACAGATCATGATGATGCAACCATTCCATTTTACAGCCCCGTTGAACAATTTGGAATCGGATGTATGGCCCCGGGATTTACAGACACAGCAGAAATGATAGGAACAACAACAATGGATTCACTTTTAAGATCAATGGGTATCAAAAAAGTTGACTTCATAAAAATAGATATAGAAGGATATGAATATTTTGCATTTAAAGGTGCTGAGGTTTTATTGAGCAGTCCGGATGCACCTGTGATCCTTTTTGAATTTGCTGCCTGGGCAGAAGATATTGCAGAAGGGATCATTCCGGGTGACGCACAAAGATTGTTAACAGCATATGGTTATAACCTGTTTCAAATAGATACCAGGGGAAATACCAGCCCTTTGCTTTCACCATTAACCAAAGGAACAGCAATGCTGCTGGCCTCAAAACAAAAAATATAAGCATTGTATTCAATTTTCAATGTAAGGTTTAACTGGCTTGTGTATTCAGTGGTTATGCTGGCTATCAGGCTGGCATTCCTGGATATTAGCTGGTATTCATTTTTTGCAATTGCCATAGCTGTTCATCAGTTCATGTTGTTGTTTAATTCATTTGGTTCCGTTATTCCTGTCCGTTATTTATTTGGATTTATGATGTGCTTACAAATGCTCATCGGACCAACTTTTGCTTTCAACGGACTGGATGATTTCCAGGTTGGAACATATAAAATGCAAATTCCCGAGGAAGAATATTTCGCATATGCAATACCTGCAGTACTGTTTTTTATAGTCGGATTACACATCAGGGCCGGGCATTTGGAAGGAGAGGTGGTTGATGTGGAAAGGATTTCCAGGTTTGTAAAACAAAATCTGAAGTTGCCTTATCTGTTAATAGGGGTCGGTTTTGTTTCAAGTATCATTTCAAGCGAATTCCCTTCAGATATTGGCTTTGTTTTTTATTTATTGGGCGGTTTTAAATTTATAGGATTATTCCTGGTCATTTTGAGCAGCCAGATCATAAAACCACTTCCATTGATAATTGTGTTGGGGTCAATCATTACTACTTCACTTGGAGAAGGGATGTTTCATGACCTGCTGACCTGGTTATTATTTTTGGGAGCTGTATACGCTATAAAATACAAGCCATCTGTTAATTTAAAATTGATGGTTGCAACCGGATTTATTTTGATGGCAGTGGTTATTCAGCAATTAAAAGGCGATTACCGGTCGGCCACCAATCAATTGGGCCAGGAAAGGGGCCTGGGTACATTTACCACTACCTATGAGAAAAGGAAAGAAAAAAATACTTTGTTTAGTTTTGAAAGCCTTGCACCAAGTAACATACGCATAAACCAGGGATTTATAGTAACCAATATTATGAAAACAGTTCCCAATAAAGTACCTTTTTCCAACGGGGAAGAGTTATACCAGGTATTGGAAGCTGCATTTTTACCCAGGATCATTGCACCCAATAAATTAAATGCAGGGGATAAAGTGTTGTTTACAAAATATTCCGGTATCGCATTGTCAAGAAATACTTCCATGGGGCTTAGTTCTATGGGGGATGCTTATGTGAATTTTGGTATTACCGGCGGTTGTATTTTTATGTTTGTGTTGGGATTCATTTATTCAGAGGCCCTTAAATTATTTTATCGTAACAGTAACAAGTACCCTATCTTACTTTTATTGACCTGTCTGGTTTTTTATTATCCCATACGCCCCGATTGTGAATTGCAAACCATCCTTGGCCATTTCGTTAAATCACTTTTCCTGATCTATATTGTTATACAGTTCTGGAAAGATGTTTTTGAAGTGGAGGAAACATAACATTGAAGAAAATATTTATTTCCATACCCTGGTTTCATCC
>JAYSWW010000181.1:0-12412 GCA_043717805.1 Ferruginibacter sp. | reverse complement strand
CTTCCCGGATCAATTTATTTATCCCTGTACCCTTTCGGATTTATCACCTGTTAAATAAACGAAACAACCGGGCTGTAAAATGATAAAAGTCAATAAAGAAGGAATCATTCTCAGAAAAACCGAACTGGGATTTGAAAATGAAGGCGTATTAAATCCTGCTGTTATCAAAGAGGGAAACAATGTTCATATTTTTTACCGTGCTGTAAGCAAGGGGAATTACTCCAGTATCGGGTATTGTAAATTGAATGGGCCTGTAACCATTGAAGAAAGATCAGACATTCCTTTGCTCTTTCCAATCTGTGATTATGAATTACATGGAATTGAAGATCCGAGAATTGTAAAGATAGACGACCAGTATTATCTTACTTATACCGCATATGATGGTATAAATGCATTGGGTGCTTTGGCATTGTCAACAGATCTTAAGAACTGGACCAGGCCGGGATTGATCGTTCCGCAGGTTACTTTTAAGGAATTTGCTCATCTTTCGGGGTCCAGGACCGGTATCAATGAGAAATATCTTCGCTACAATGAGCATGAACAGATGCATGAAAAGCAAGGAGTAAAAATATTGGTCTGGGATAAGAATGTTATTTTCTTTCCCCGTAAAATAAACGGCAAATTATATTTCATACATCGCATCAGGCCCGACATTCAAATTGCTTCTGTTAATGATCTGCAGGAACTAACCGCCGAATTCTGGCAAAATTATTTTCTGCATTTTGATGAAAATATACTGCTTTGTCCAAAACATGATCATGAAGTAAGTTATATCGGTGGGGGTTGCCCGCCAATAGAAACCGAAGCGGGTTGGCTGTTGATCTATCATGGAGTACACGATACATTGAAAGGTTATGTTTATTCGGCCTGTGCGGCATTACTGGACCTGGATGACCCGGGGAAAGAAATTGCCAGGCTGCCTTATGCTTTGTTTAAACCCGAACTGGAATGGGAATTGAAAGGTGAAGTAAACAATGTTTGTTTCCCTACCGGAACCGCTTTATTTGAAGACACACTTTATATATACTATGGAGCAGCAGATGAACGGATTGCCTGTGCCTCGGTAAGTATATCATCACTAATAACAGAATTATTGCTTTATAAAAACCAGGATATACCCTGTTCTACAATTGAACCTGGTTAAACTGTAAAAATATTAATAAACCTGCAGGTCATAAAATATAGCCGGAGCATGGTCAACTGGATTTGTTTAACAACATAATTTGAAAAGATGATAAATAATAATTTGCACAGTTACAATAATGATATGATGGTAAATGTTGAAGAAAATATAGTGCGCTGGCTTTCTGATAAAACAACGCCTGTGAATGGTTACCATCATTTACCTGAGATCCTGGTCATCACCTCCTACCCCCCAAGGGAATGTGGTATTGCTACTTATTCGCAAGACCTTATTAAAGCTTTGAATAATAAATTCCACCAATCTTTTGCGATCAGTATCTGCCCGCTTGAATCTGAAAATGAAAAGCACAATTATCCGGATAAAATAAAATATACCCTTAATACCGATGAGCAGGGTGCTTTCATCAAACTGGCAAATAATATCAACGCCGACAATGATATCAGTATTGTAATGATCCAGCATGAATTCGGGTTCTTTAAGAAAACAACCAACGATTTTAAACAATTCTTATACACAGTTAACAAACCAATCATCCTTGCTTTTCATACAGTTTTACCAGATCCAAACGACTTATTAAGATCCAACGTGAAAGAAATATGCGATGTTTCTGCATCGATTATTGTAATGACCAATCATTCATTGAAAATACTTACTGATGATTACAGCATAGCATCGGACAAAATATCTGTAATATCACATGGCACACACCTGGTAACACATTCTGATAAAGAATTATTAAAGGAAAAGTATAATCTATCAGGGAAAAAAGTACTCACCACCTTTGGCTTACTCAGCTCGGGGAAGAACATAGAAACCACCTTGCGTGCGCTTCCCGGTATCATCAAAACAAACCCTGAAGTTTTATTCCTGATCATTGGGAAAACACACCCGTCGGTTGTTAAACAGGAAGGATATAAATACCTGAACATGCTTGATGAGATCGTTAGAGAATTGGAAATACAGGATTGTGTACAGTTCCTGAATTATTACCTGCCACTGCCTGAATTACTTGAGTATTTACAGCTTACTGATATTTATTTATTTACTTCAAAAGACCCCAGCCAGGCTGTTAGTGGTACATTTTCATATGCATTGAGTTGTGGTTGCCCCATTGTTTCCACACCAATCCCTCATGCCCTCGAGGTACTTCACAATGATACAGGTATCATTATTGACTTTGAAAATTCCATTCAACTGGAAGATGCCGTTTTAAATTTATTGAATGATGATAAACTCAGAAATAATATCAGTTCAAATGCACTGCATAAAATGGCATGCACATGTTGGGAAAATGCATCTATTTCACACGCCAATTTGTTCAATAAATATGTACATAAACGTGATTCATTGCATTATTCAATCCCCCCGTTAAACCTTGATCATTTATTTAAAATGACAACCGGATTTGGAATCATCCAGTTTTCAAACATAAATCAGCCCGATATCAGTTCAGGTTATACGCTGGATGACAATGCACGGGCTTTGATAGCTATTTGCCAGCATTTCGATTTAACAGAGGATGAATCCGATATAAATTATATTAAGATCTACTTCAATTTTATTAAATTCTGCCTTCAGCCGGAAGGATATTTTCTGAATTATGTAAACGATGAGCGCATATTTACCCAACAAAACTTTTCTACAAATCTTGCAGATTCCAATGGTAGGGCAATTTGGGCCCTGGGTTATCTTTTATCCATCAGTGACAGGTTGCCACAATCAATCATAACTGAAGCAGAATCAACACTGCAAACAGCCTTATTGAATGTAAATAATATACATTCAACCCGTGCAATGGCATTTGTAATTAAAGGATTGTATTACCACAATTCTATCAGTAAGTCAGACAGGGATACTTCTTTGATAAAGCATTTTGCAAACAAGTTGGTTCAAATGTACAGGCATGAATCCGACAAAAACTGGCAGTGGTTTGAAAGCTATATGACTTATGCCAACAGTACGCTGCCCGAAGCAATGTTATGTGCCTGGCTGGCAACCTGTGAACCTGTTTACAAGGAAATTGCCAAATCAACCTTTGATTTTTTACTGTCCCGGACTTTCAGGCAAAACAGTATAAATGTTATTTCCAATAAAGGCTGGTTAAATAAAGGAAAAGAACCTACCCCTGAAACTGTGGGAGGCGAGCAACCAATTGATGTGGCCTATACCATTATTGCCTTAAATAAATTTTACAAGGTTTTCAATGATGTGCAGTATTTATACAAAATGAATACATCTTTCAATTGGTTCCTGGGAAACAATCATCTGAACCAGATCATTTACAATCCATGCACAGGCGGATGTTACGATGGGTTGGAAGAAAACAATGTAAACCTGAACCAGGGCGCAGAATCCAGTGTAAGTTACCTGATGGCCAGGTTAACGGTTGAAAAATATTTAAGGAATGAACATCAGATCAAAATTCAAAAAGAAAAATATTTAAAATTAAACATGGAGTTTCAAATATAAAACCTGTGAATAATATAACAAATAACTACTAAGATGTAACAGTTATTCAGCCATGTATTCAGAACTTCGTAATTCAATTATAAAACAATTAAATCAAAAAACCCATGAAAAATTTAACGGAATTGAAAGGAAACTGGAAAGAGACCAAAGGAAAACTAAAACAAAAATTCGGAATGCTGACGGACAGTGACCTGTTATTTGCAGAAGGAAAGCAGGAAGAGATGGTTGGAAGGCTGGAAGCAAAACTTGGCAAGTCAAAAGCAGAAATACATAAGATCATTTCTGAAATGTAGGACTCAGCAAGCCCTGTGTAATTTCAATGAAAATGAAAAAGAAAATAAAAATACAGAGGACGCCACAGATATTCATTATCCCTGCAAAACATTACTGGTAGATATTGAAATTGAGTGGGAACGAAAAGGGAAATATATCACAAAGCAAATTTAACAAACCGAATACAACATATATTTTATCCACAAATTCTTAATAATTAAAAACAAATTTTATGGGCAATTTACTTTATCTGGTCGCAGTTATTTTGGTTATTTTTTGGTTAATTGGTTTCCTTGGTTTTCATGCCGGCGGAATCATTCATGTTCTATTGGTAATAGCTGTCATTGCAGTTATACTGAGAATTATCCAGGGGCAGAAAATTTAAAAATCAATATCAGTCATTTTAAAAACGATCAAATTGGCACATACAGACAATGCCGCTAAAATAGCATGCGCCTTTTTATTAGGCGCTGCTATTGGCGGAGTTCTTGGGATCCTTTTTGCACCGCAAAAAGGGAGTAAGACACGTAAAAAACTATCAGGTAAAAGCAATGGGCTTACCGATGAAATGAATGAAAAAGTTAAAACTTTTTTAGAAAAATTCACCAATGAACCGGAACCTGTTCTAAACAAAACGAATCATTTGAATACAAATGAAATGGCCGGTGGAATTTAAGAGATTTTCTTCATTGGAACCATACAAAAAATTCCATGCAATTTATTTTACTGTATGTTCATTTCACAAATAGTAGGCATAAAAACATAATGACTGAGTAAAACAATATGGAAATCATAACAAAAACACCTTTTTATGCCAAAGCAGCGCTGATTTTTATCAGCGTTTTTGCTTTTGTATTCACTTTATACATTGGAAAAGGCATTATAATACCTGTTGTATTTGCCACGATCGTAGCCATTTTATTGAATCCACTTGTAAATTTCCTGATCAATAAGAAAGTAAATAAATTAATTGCCATTTCTATTGCTGTATTCATAGCCATAAGCATGGTGCTGGGAATCCTTTACATCATTTATTCCCAGGTTACCATGTTCAGTGAAACATATCCCCAGTTAAAAGCAAAATTCAATATTACAAGTACCGAATTGGTGCAATGGGTTTCAAAAAAATTAAACATCCGGAAAGTCAATATCAATTTATGGTTAAAAGAAACACAAAGCAATGCGATCAGCGATATTTCAATCGGAGAAAAACTTACTCAATTCTGGCAATTGCTTGTTGTGGTTATGCTGTTGCCGGTTTACCTGTTTATGATACTTTATTATAAAACCTTATTGCTCGAATTTATCCGAAAACTGTTCCGTGCCGAACACCACGGAACAGTGGTAGAAGTATTGACCAATTCAAAAAATATCATTCAAAGTTACCTGGTAGGCCTTTTTTTTGAAATGCTGATCATGGCTGTATTGAATTCAGCAGGCCTTTTATTGCTTGGCATTGATTATGCGATCATACTTGGAATCAGCGGTGCCATACTCAACATCATTCCATACATAGGAGGGATCATTGCAATCGCCTTACCCATGATCATTGCATATGTAACCAAAGATTCACTCTCCTATCCCACTCTTGTTTTTATAGTATATTTAATCATACAGTTTATCGACAATCACTTCATCATCCCAACTATAGTAGCATCCAGGGTAAAGATAAATGCGCTCATTTCCGTTATAGCTGTTTTAGCAGGCAATGCAGTTTGGGGCGTTCCGGGTATGTTTCTTTCTATACCATTGATTGCCATTCTAAAAGTGATCTTTGATCACATCGAATCAATGAAACCATGGGGCTTTTTGCTGGGAAACATAGTTCCCTCAACTTCCAGGTTCTCATTTCTCAAACATAAAAAATAATACCAAGGTAACTTTTTTGCTGTTTTCAGTATGCATAATTCCTCAAAGAAACAGTATGAAATATGCAACTATTAATCAATATTCTATAACACTTATTGATCTAATAGTGCTCAACTTTGTATCACTAGAAGTTGATATAAACAGATACCGAGCATGAAAAACAGTATAAAACTCCTTTCCTTGTTGATGTTTCTCAGCTTGGGTACATTCACAGTTCCTCAAAAAGCAGTTGCACAGGTAACAGTAAATTTTCAAACCTTTTATGATGACCTGAGCCCATATGGAAATTGGGTAGATAACAGGGATTATGGATACGTTTGGATGCCCAATGTTTCAGCTGGGTTTACCCCATATGGCAGCAATGGCTATTGGGTATTTACAGACCAGGGATGGACCTGGGTTTCTAATTATTCATGGGGATGGGCACCCTTTCATTATGGCCGCTGGTTTTATGAACCCTATCGTGGTTGGTTGTGGGTACCCGATAATGAATGGGGGCCGGGATGGGTAACCTGGAGAAGTTCAAATGATTATTATGGATGGGCACCTATAGGACCGGGGATCAGTATTGATTTAGCATACAGTAATGGATATAATTTACCTTATAACCAATGGACTTTTGTAAGAGACAGGGATTTTGGCAGAACAAATATCAATAACTACTATATCAATAATTCCAACAATGTTACAATCATCAATAATACCACGGTAATAAACAACCGAAGATTTGACAGAACACGGAATGTTACTTTCAATTCGGGCCCTGAAAGAAGTGAAGTTGAAAAACGTGCAGGAAAAACATTTACAATGGTTGCTATAACAGAAACCGACAAGCCCGGCCAGCATCTAAGTAATAATCAACTTCAGATTTACAAGCCAAGAGTAGAAGACAACAACGGTATCGGGCATAAAGCAGCTCCTGCTAAAATAGTTGATCTAAAAGACACTAAACCAACCAGACAGAAAGCGGATGTAAACCGTTCTCAACAAGAAGATCAAACAAACAGGCAACAGAAACAGAAGCAGCAGCAGCAGCAGCAAAGAAATGAACAGCAACAGAAACAGAAGCAAGAGCAGCAGCAGCAGAAAAGAAATGAACAGCAACAGAATCAGAAGCAAGAGCAGCAGCAGCAGCAAAGAAATGAACAGCATCAGAATCAGAAGCAAGAGCAGCAGCAAAGAAATGAACAGCAACAGAAAGAGAAGCAACAGCAGCAGCAGCAGCAGCAAAGAAATGAACAGCAACAGAATCAGAAACAACAGCAGCAACAACAACAAAGAAATGACCAGCAACAGAAACAGCCACAGGTAAATGAGCAGAAACAACAGCAAAGAAACGACCAAAGGGTTCAACGTCAACAATCACAACAAACGAATCCAAATCAACCTGTAAAACAACAAACAAATCAAAACAATCCGAACCAAAATAAAAAAGGAGAAAAGCATCCTTGATGATAAGCAGTGCCCCATTCTCAATGAATGAAAACAACAGCTTATTTAAATGGCATGTAAATTAAGTTTACTCCTTTTTTATTACTTCAGATCGATTCAGAAAATAATTAAGAATGAAAGCGTTAGTATATCACGGACCGGGAAATAAGAAATGGGAAGAAAAACCAACACCTGTAATAATAGATCCAACAGATGCTGTTGTAAAAATATTAAAAACAACCATTTGCGGAACAGATCTGCATATTATGAAAGGTGATGTTCCAACAGTTGTGAACGGAAGAACAATCGGTCATGAAGGAGTTGGCATCATTGAAGAGGTTGGATCGGCTGTAACCAATTACAAAAAAGGAGATCATGTGTTGATCTCATGCATTACTTCTTGTGGTAAATGTGAGTATTGTAAAAAAGCCATGTATTCTCACTGCACAACCGGAGGTTGGATCTTGGGAAATACAATTGATGGTACCCAGGCAGAATATGCCCGGATCCCTTATGCCGACAACAGCCTTTACCCCATTCCTCCGGGAGCTGATGAAGAAGCATTGGTAATGCTGAGTGATATTTTACCAACAGGATTTGAATGTGGCGTTTTAAATGGCCAGGTAAAACCAGGTGATACCATCGCAATTGTAGGTGCCGGCCCGATTGGTTTGGCAGTTTTATTAACAGCACAATTTTATTCCCCTGCTGAAATTATCATGATAGACCAGGATGACAACCGCCTGGAAGTTGCAAAAACATTCGGAGCAACACATATTATTAACAGTAAACTTGAAAATCCAATTGAAAAAACAATGAGTCTCACAAACAACAAAGGCGTTGATGTTGCCATTGAAGCAGTTGGTGTACCTGAAACCTTTGAATTGTGTGAATCTATTATTGGGGCAGGTGGCCATATAGCCAATATTGGCGTTCATGGAAAAAGTGTTGTACTACACCTGGAATCTCTGTGGTCAAAAAACATCACGATCACTACAAGGCTTGTTGACACAGTATCTACACCGATGCTTTTGAAAAATGTAATTTCAAATAAACTTGATCCGAATAAATTGATCACACACCATTTTATGCTGGACCAGATCATTGAAGCCTATGATACGTTTGGTAACGCTGCTAAAGAAAAAGCATTGAAAGTGATCATCACAAACCCAAATTAAATGACAATACCAATTCAGTTTATAAAATTATTTATGAAATCTTAAAATTCAAAGTATGACATTTTATAACTTTTTAATCATTTTTATGCTGGTAACATTGCTAATTCTGACAATCCGGTTTATTATATGGCCAAAGAAAAGTATCCCGGATAAATTATTCATTGAAGCTTTGAGAAATGAGAACA
The DNA here is from genome assembly GCA_043717805.1 of Ferruginibacter sp. Lineage (GTDB taxonomy): Bacteria > Bacteroidota > Bacteroidia > Chitinophagales > Chitinophagaceae > Ferruginibacter. The sequence continues at coordinate 3,863 of JAYSWW010000181.1, read as the reverse complement.
GCGGCTATTTTGAGGAAGCCGTAATAACTTATGAAACTGCCCTGCATGAAGTGGAAAAGTCGAGGTTTCACAGCAATAGTATGCGAAATATGATCATTGAAAAATTAAAAGTACTGCATACAAATATCGAATACAAGAACAGTGTTCTTAAGACCAATCCAAATAAATGAAATTTGAAAGTGAAGATCAAAGTTGTTGATTTTTTATAGTTCCATTTTCAATATCATTTCAATCTGCTCCAGTTCTTCTGCTTGTAAATTTGTATTTTTAAGACTTTCGATGTTATCATCCAACTGCTTTACCGAACTTGCTCCGATAAGCACAGAGGTAACCCTTTTATCTTTCATTAACCATGCAATTGCAAGTTGAGCCAGGGATTGATTTCTTTTCATGGCTATTTCATTGAGTGCATTTACCTGTTGAAGTTTCAGTTCTGAAATATCTCCCGGTTTTAAGCTGGCTCCTTTTTTTGATGCCCTTGATCTGTCGGGTATACCATGCAGGTATTTATCAGTCAGCAACCCCTGAGCCAAAGGAGAAAATGCAATACAACCCACTCCGGTCTTTTCCAAAACGTCCAATAAATTTTGATCTTCAGGCAGACTGACTTTTTCCACCCATCTTTCAAACATTGAATATTTTGGTTGATGGATCAGGCAGGGAGTGCCGAGTTCCTTCAATATTTTAACAGCAGTTCTTGTTTGCTCAGCATTGTAACTCGAAATGCCAGCATACAATGCCCTGCCGCTTTTTACAGCCGTATCAAGTGCCATCATGGTTTCTTCCAGAGCTGTTGCCGGATCCGGGCGGTGAGAATAAAAAATGTCAACATATTCCAGTTGCATTCTTTTTAAACTCTGATCCAGGCTGGATAAAAGGTATTTCCTTGACCCCCATTCCCCATAAGGCCCCGGCCACATATTATACCCCGCCTTGGTGGAAATGATCAATTCATCCCGCAGGTTCCCTCCAAAATTATTTTTTAATATTTTTCCAAAATTCTCTTCTGCAGATCCCGGTTCCGGACCATAATTATTTGCAAGGTCAAAATGTGTGATACCCCTGTCAAAGGCATGACAAATTATATGTTCGCCAACTTTAAAATCATCAACTGATCCAAAGTTTTGCCACAAACCCAATGAAATGGCGGGTAATAATAAACCACTCCTTCCACACCTGTTATAAGGCATTTCATTGTAACGGTCTGGTGAAGGGTTGTATGTCATGGTTGGTTAATTTATATGTTGAATTTATTTTTTACAAATCAGAAATGATCTCTTAAATAAAATATTTTCACTGATTCAACACAGTTAATAAAATTCAACAAAGTAACACAAAAACAAAATTAATTAAGAATCAATAAACATTTATTATTTAATCATTTCAAAAACTGATCTATCACTTTAAATTATTTCTATTTTATAAACAAATATATAAAGGAAGAAAACCATAATTATAGTCAACTGAATGTCTTAAAAATAACTCTTGAAAATCATTTACTATATGAACAGGATGGAATGATTTACCCGGTTTACCCGGATTTTTAAAACGGAATAAAAGTTTCCGGTTGGCCAGCCTGATTAATTCATTATTTTTTACGCGAACAGGAATAAACACACAAAATCATTCGAACCCCTTTACCAGCCTGCAATCAGGAAAGTTTTCCACATTCTGTTGTGCATATAAAAAAAGGCTTGCGATTTAATTTTTTTGACCCAAATTAATTTTGTTTTCAGATTTTGTATTAATATGCATATATAAAAATATATTTACCGCATGGATGCCCATTATAAGACCCTACAGACTGTTTACAATATTGCAAAAGAAGACCCCCAGCCCGAAACTTATAAATGCAGGCCGAGGGAAATTATTTTACGTCAATTCCAGGACTGGAGTATCATTCAACAGCACCTGAAATTATTAGAAGATGAAGGATTGGTTTTAACAAGCCAGGAAGATACATTGGTTGTATGTATAACTGCAGCCGGAATTGAGAAAATGAATAAAGACTGGAAATTTACTATGGAAAATTAATTTTAAATAACACGACATTCTACACCCGTAATCTCTTAATATTAAAAAGCCCTGCTAGTATTTACTACCAGGGCTTTTAATTTCCGGATGACTTTATCATCCGGTCAATTTGATTTATGGTTTTACAAGAATTTTCAAAATAAATTCACTTCATCCTTTTTATATCCCGGCCTCTCAATTTAAAAAAAATAATTTTTCGATCATCCAAAATTATTAATTCAATTTAACCAGTTTTATGACCTTTACCTGGACTCCTTGTTTCACTTTAACAAAATAGGATCCGCTGCGGAGATCACTGCCAAAAGAGAACTTAGACATTTCTTCATATCCATGAACATAAGTCCGGACTATTTTTCCGCTCACATCCATGATCAAAACTGTTACCGGTTCAATGCTCTTGCTGGTAACCTTCAACCTGAATTCACCGAAAGAAGGATTGGGAAACACTATTGCACTGAATTCACCAAAAGAAGCACTGGAAATAACATCCACTTCAAATGCAGCTTTAGAAACACTGTTTCTTGTTGTTGGAACTACTGTACCGGGAATAGGATAACCGCAGTTCCAGGTAACATTCGGTGAAGTGGTAATGTCTTCAGCAATGATCGTACCCGTCATAACACATGGTCCGTTTCTATTAATAACAACCTTCCCGTTTGGTAAATAAATACCTGCTGTTACCCTGGTATCTGTGCCGTCAATCTTAAATTTTTCAATTGATTTTGTTTTATCCCCTAAATAAAAAGTAACCTTTTTAGGACTGCTTTCATTTATACGGTTCCTGGCACCAAGGACTACTTTATTTTTAATCCGGACAATGGCATCACGGGTAAATTTGATGGTAGTGTAAGTAACCGGCAAGTAATAACCATCATCCGTCTTCAGATCGTCAATATTTATATCAGAAGCTGTGAATGTTACAATTGCAGCTTCACTGATCTGAATGGTTCCATAAATGTTTCCATTTATGGTAACAACAGCATTTCTGCCAATTCTTAGATTGTTGTAATTGGCATTGATGGTTGCAATTCCGTTATCAGGAACTGTGAAATTATCATTTGGCACAATGGCCGTATTCAACAACATTAGGGGAAGTGTAGAGACAACTGGTGCATAAAACAACCCACCTGTAACGGTAACGGGTGTTTGTAAATTGATCATGCTAGCCTTTACATACCCATTTACAGAAGAATTCCTTCTTAACTCAATCTTTTTTCCCTGTCCTGTATTACCAACATTTCCTTTAATAATATTGTTCTCATCCAGCACCACATCATTCAATCCAAGTATAGTATAACCCGGGCATAAAGTTTCCGTGACTGTAATAGTAGCAGTATTTCTGGTGAATCCTGCTGTACGGATACAGTTAGCATCACTAACCGATACCAATGTATACGTTGTTGTGGATGTTACAGGATTTGTGAATACATTGAAAGGTACGCCACTTGTTACCAGGGCTGTACGATTTGCCACGCCATCAAAATACACGATTGTAAATGGCCCGGTTCCAGTAGTAGCTGTCCATGTTAACATTCCTGTACCCGATCCTGTAAATGGACCGTTCGCAGAAAGGCTACCCTGGGGCAATGAAGCAACTGTCAATACTTTTGATGCAGTTGCAGGCCCGTTGCAACCATTTACTGTGTAACTTATAGTTGTGGTTCCCGGGCTTAAAGCAGATACCAATCCTGTTGCTGGATTGACTGTAGCAATACCAGTAGCACTGCTGCTCCAGGTACCTACTGTATTTCCACTGCTCATGTATGTTGCAGTTGATCCAATGCAAAGCGGACTGAAACCACTGACTACCCCCGCACTCACATTCGGAT
>JAYSWW010000019.1:0-6134 GCA_043717805.1 Ferruginibacter sp. | reverse complement strand
TTGCAGAGCTTTGCCTAGCCACTCGGCCAAAGGACCATTGATACCGATCAGAAACAAATTTTAGTATGTCAATTTTCAGTGTTGCAAAAATAGGGTATTTTTATTCATAATTTAAAATTGCAAAACCTGATTTTATTATTTTTTTAAATAAAAACAAATGAGCAGTATTGCCGCATCTGAACTGATCATCAACGAGAGAGGAGCCATTTATCATGTAAACTGCAGGCCGGAAGAAATTGCGCATACGATCATCACGGTCGGGGATCCCGACAGGGTTAAAGAAGTAAGCAAGTATTTTGACAGCATTGAATTTAAAAACCATCACAGGGAATTTGTCACACATACCGGGTATCTTGGTAAAAAAAAGATATCGGTAACCAGTACAGGTATAGGTCCTGATAACATTGATATCGTATTGAATGAAATGGATGCATTGGTTAATATTGATCTTGAAACAAGAACGATCAAAGAAAAACTTACTACACTGAATATCATTCGTGTAGGAACCTGTGGTTCTTTGCAAAGAGAAATTCCGGTTGATAGTTTTGTTGCAAGTACGCATGGCCTTGGCCTTGATAACCTGCTTCATTTTTACCTGCACAGCAACAACGATGAAGAAAAACAACTCTTGCATGCTTTTAATACACATACCCAGGTACACCAGGGAATTTCAGAACCTTATATAAACGGTGCAAGTGTTTCGCTTTTAAAAGAATTTGTAACAGGTTTTCACCAGGGCATTACCGTTACCTGTCCCGGATTTTACGGGCCACAGGGAAGGGTTCTTAGAATGGGTTTAACACAACCACATCTGATTGACAGGCTAACGAGTTTTCATTTTGGAAACCACCGGATCTCTAATTTTGAAATGGAAACCTCTGCTATTTATGGAATGGGAAAGATACTGGGGCATCATTGTTTGTCATTGAGTGCAATTGTTGCAAACAGGATTTCAAAAGAATTCAGTAAAGATGGAAATGCTGCAGTGGAAAACCTGATCAAAAAAACACTGGAGATTGTGGAGGGAAATGTGGGGAATGATTATTTGCAGCAAATTAATTGATGGTATGACAGATTACCTTGATACATTTTTCCGAATGTTTAGTAAATTGATCATAAATACCGAACCTAAAAACTCAACGTCTCAATACCCATTAACAAAAAGTCAAGATGAAAATAAAATTTTTCAAATACCAGGGAACAGGAAATGATTTTGTAATACTCGACAACCGTAAAGCTGAATTCAATAATCTTGATTCAACCGAAATATGTCATTTATGTGACAGGAGATTTGGAGTTGGCGGCGATGGGTTGATGATGTTAAATACAAAAGCGGGGTATGATTTTGAAATGATCTATTACAATTCGGATGGTCGGCCGGGCACAATGTGCGGGAATGGAGGCCGTTGCATGATCAGGTTTGTTTCAGATATGGGTATGCATAAATATACCTATAAATTTTCAGCAGCAGATGGGGAACATGAGGCTGAAATTGACCAGCAAAACCAGGTAAGATTAAAGATGAATGATGTAAACAACATTGAGGAACATTCCTCATATATACTTTTAAATACAGGATCACCACATTTTGTAAAATTTGCAAATGATATCATGAATATAGATGTTGTGGAAACGGGGAGAGAGATCAGGAACAGTAAAAAGTTTCTGGAAGAAGGTATCAATGTAAATTTTGTTGAAAGTACGGGTGAAGATTCAATTTATGTACGAACTTACGAACGTGGCGTAGAAGATGAGACATTGAGTTGCGGAACGGGTGTTACAGCAGCGGCATTGGTTTCAGCGCACAATCCTGCCGGATTTAACCGCGTGGATGTGGAAACCCCGGGTGGAAAATTAAGCGTTGAGTTTACAAAACTCAGTGATACATCATTTGAAAATATATGGCTTTGCGGGCCTGCTGAATTTGTTTTTGCAGGAGAAATTGATATAAAATAACAAAAAATGATTCAATACTTTAAAATAATCTCTCATCATACTACGGAAGTCACAAAACCCGATCCTGGGACTTGGGTTAATGTATTACCTCCATTGCGGCAGGAAGAATTTTCAGAATTAAGCCAGGCTTTGTCTATTCCACTTGATTTCTTAAAAGATTCGCTGGATATTGATGAACGAAGCCGTTATGAGATCGAAAAAAATGTACGCCTGATCGTTATTAAAACACCTACTGAAAACAATTCTTTCAATGACAGTGATGCTTTCTACATTACAATTCCTATTTGTATCATATTAACCGGACAGCAGGTTGTAACAGTAAATTCATTTGAAAATGAGGCCATTAAAAAATTCCTGAACAGTTTTCAGAACAGGGAACCTGACAAACCCAATATGATGGTTTTGAAGATCTTTGAAAAGATCACCATTACTTTCCAGGAACACCTGAAGGAAATAAACCAGCGTAGGAATATGCTGGAACAAAAATTATATGATTCTATAAGAAATGAAGAATTGTTGCAGTTGATGCGCATACAGAAAAGCCTGGTATATTTTATAACGGCGCTTCGAAGCAATGAATTGCTTATGATGAAAATGGCAAGAACAGATTTTTTAAAAATGGATCAACCCGAAAAAGATTTCCTGGATGACCTGTTGATAGAAACTTCGCAGGCTTTGGAAACTGCCAATACATATACAAATATCCTTAGCAGTACATTGGATGCATTTGCCAGTATCATCAGCAATAACCAGAACGAAGTTTTAAAAAGATTGAGTACCATTACCATTTTCCTCAGTATCCCGGTTTTGATCGCAAGTATTTATGGAATGAACGTACCATTGCCTTACCAACATTCACCTTATGCATTCTGGCTTCCTGTAATTTTATCGTTTTTAATACTTGCCTTTGTAATGTTTAATTATATCCGTAGATCCAAAAGATAATTTTCCATGTTCAACATAAGAGTTTATGGTATTTTGATTAATGAAAAAAAACAAGTGCTGGTCAGTGATGAATTCATCCGGGGAAATTATTATACAAAATTCTGTGGCGGCGGATTGGAGAAAGGAGAAGGAACCATTGATTGTTTGAAAAGGGAATTCATGGAAGAGATGAATTTATATATTGAAATCACGGGCCACCTTTATACCACTGATTTTTACCAGCAAAGTGCTTTCAATCCTCAACATCAGATCATCTCCATTTATTATTACGTGAGGCCATTGGAAGAAATAAAAGTTCCTTTGAGAACAAAACCACATGATTTTGATGAATCACAATTAAAAGTATATAAAGAAAAAGGTGAAACAGAAACATTCAGGTTTATTGAATGGAATGATTTTTCCAACGAATCGGTTACATTGCCGATAGATAAACTGGTGGCTGAGCTTTTAAAAAAAGAATATGATCACGGAAAATATTTTTGAACAGGAATTCATTTTGGAAAATGACCGGGCAAGGCTGGAACCCTTATCTGAAGATCATTTCAATTTTCTTTTACCAATTGCCATGGAAAAAGAGATATGGGAATTTGCCAGTGCAGTGGTAGAAAATGAAATGGATTTCCGGCGTTATTTTGACCAGGCAATTTCAGAAAGAAATGCAGGAAACTCCTACCCTTTTGCAGTGTATGATAAACAGGCCGGCCGTTATGCTGGTTGTACCAGGTTTGGCAATATTTCATTTCCCCATAAAAAAGCTGAAATTGGCTGGACATGGTATCAACCATCCCTGCAGCGTACGGGGATAAATAAATCGTGTAAATTTTTATTATTGAGTTTTGGCTTTGAAAAACTTGATCTGAACAGGATTGAATTAAAAACCAGCACCCTAAACCGTAAATCACAGGGTGCCATGTTCAAGATAGGTGCTGTGATAGAAGGAATATTAAGAAGGCATATGATCACAGAAAACGGAACGGTAAGGGATACCGTATATTTTAGTTTTATAAGGGAAGAATGGTCAGAAATAAAGAAACAGGTATTCAGCGAATTTGTATAATTCGTGTTGCAAAAGAAAAAAATCTATCAGCCATAAGCCGGATTCTGTTATCCCGGCAAAAAAGCCGGGACGGCCATCATTTATCTGGTCCGTGCATTGCTGCCCGGATCTTGCTGCCTACCCTCCAGCTCGGGCGAGCCGCCCTCAAACGCTGGTATACGTGGCATTACAGCACACAAGGTTTACCCGCAATGATTGTTGCCAATCAAAACCGTGAGCTCTTACCTCACGTTTTCACCTTTGTCCCGAAATGAACCGGGATAGTTATTTTCTGTGGCACTGTCTCTTTCGCAGTGTTTAATATTTCTACTAAACATGTTGAAGCCGGCTGTTAGCCGGTGTGTTGCCCTTTGCTGTCCGGACTTTCCTTCCCGATAAAATCGGGACGATAGCCGGCTGATAGAAATACAAAGATAAATAAATAATATTTTAAACGCTGTTGATTTAGATCCGATTGATGAATAATATGCGTATAAATTGCCCAAACAATATCTTTACAGTAAACAATCGTCATGTCAATCATAGAAAAATTAGCTAAATCCCTAAACAGGAGAGATGAGAAGCCAAACCAGGAACTCGCAAAAGCCATTGCGGATAAGATGGATAAAAATGCAGTAAAGGAATTGATCACTCTTTTAGATCATAAAAGTAAAGACATCCAGTTCGATTGTATAAAAGTATTGTATGAAATTGGAGAGTTAAAACCAGTATTGATCAAAGATCATTTAAACGGCTTCATCAACCTGTTGGATAACAAATACAACAGGAATATATGGGGAGCCATGCATGCAATTGACTGCATTACACTGGAAGCTCCGGAACTTATTTATTCCAATCTCACAAAAATTATGGATGCTGCTGAGAAAGGATCTGTGATCACAAAAGATCATACAGTCAGGATATTGATAAAATTGTGCACTTTAAAAAAGTTTACAGACAGCTCTTTTGTTTTATTCATGGAACTTTTACAGAGTTGTGCTGTCAATCAGTTACCGATGTATGCAGAAAATGCACTTGGGATCATTGATGAAAAAAACAAACCCGTATTTGTAAAATTACTCATCGGGCGTTTGAAAGAAATTGAAAAAGATTCAAAAAGAAAAAGGGTTGAAAAAATAATTAAAAAACTCAGTTGATTTTTAACCGCTTCAGGTTTATTATTTGAAATAGATCTCCGTGGCTCCGTAACCATAAGAACGATGAAACTGGTTTACAAAAGATTTTACTTCATCCTTTAGCCGGAGGCGTTCATGAATTTCATCTCTCAATCTGCCCTCTCCTACCCCATGTATAACAATGAGTTCAGGTTGCCTGTGTGCAACAGCCAGCTCATAATATTTTTCAAATGCGTTTAACTGGGCAGATAAAATATCAAAATTGGATAAGTGTCTCCAGTTATCGGTAAGTTTTTCAATGTGAAGATCTACAACAGTTCTGGCAGGGGCTAAATTTTCCCTTGTCCTGGATGCATCAAATACACGAAATCCTGCATTGCCCAGCCTGCTAAGGTCTGCCTTTTCTTCTTCAACCTTATCGGGGTAAGTATTGAACAGCTCATAAGAAAAAGATGCTTCATTTTTCAATTGCAAAGCTTCTATCCTTTTAAATACCTGTTTGCCTTTTAATTTTAAGGAAGTTTCATAATAAGGCGCCTTTTTTTTGTCATCCTTTTCCATTGAGAATTCCATATCAATTCTCGGCCCGTCGCTCAGGTCTTCAAAATTCACATCATGCAGGTAAAAATCACTGTTAGCCCTGATGGTATTTTTTAATTCAAAGTTCAATTCACCTGCAAAAAATAAATTGTATTTGAAATGATAGGTTTCGCTATTGTGATTTATCAAATATATTTTTAGTTTTTGAACCACATCATCTTCAAATACATCTTTATCAAAAACCGGAATGAAATTGATCCATACCCCATCACCGGTCTTTTCCCGGGGAATCTCTTTTTCTTTCTTAATATTATCCACATAGATCTTTTTCTTTTCTATGGGCTTTTTTTGCGTAAACATTTTAAAATATGGAAAATCGATCTGGTCAGTATAAGCAGGGAATTTTACTCCCCTCACTTCGATCATAACCATTTTATCATTCATGATATCCACAACAGTACCTTCTTCATCTGTATGCAGCACAATGATCTTGTCCCCGATTTCGTATTTCATTTTTCTCC
>JAYSWW010000180.1:0-1866 GCA_043717805.1 Ferruginibacter sp. | reverse complement strand
TCAACGCTTCTAAAGTGGTATTCACAGGTAATAAATTGGAAGACAAAAAGTATTTAACTTTTAGCGGGTATCCAGGCGGACAAAAAGCAGAAGTTGCCGAGAACCTTTTGAAACGCCGCCCTGAAGCTGTAATCGAAAGAGCAGTAAAAGGAATGTTACCTAAGAATCGTTTAGGTCGCCAGATGTACAAAAAATTATTTGTATATGCCGGTGCTGAACATCCGCACACAGCACAAAAACCTGCTGAATTGAAATTTAACCAAATAAAAAAATCTGCATAATATATTATAATGGAAAAGCAAAAAAACGCAGTCGGCCGTAGAAAAGAAGCTGTAACACGAGTTTTCCTTAGTAAGGGAGATGGTAAGATCACAGTGAATGGCAAAGACTATAAAGTATATTTCCCCCTGGTGTATTTACAAAACCAGGTTGAAGCGCCTTTAAAGAAGCTTGAACTGACTGATAAATTTGATATCGTAGTAAATGCTTCAGGTGGTGGTGTAAAAGGACAGGCTGAAGCTGCAAAGCTTGGCATTTCCCGTGCATTGCTTGAAGTAAGTGCAGACTACCGTCCTGCTTTAAAGGCAGCCGGTTTATTAAAGCGTGACCCACGAGCTGTAGAGCGGAAAAAACCAGGCCGTAAAAAAGCAAGGAAAAGCTTCCAGTTCTCTAAGAGATAAAATTCAGATACGGGATACAAGATACCGGATACGCTTAACGGCTCAATCTATTATCAACTATCCGGCATCTGGTATCAGGTATCTGGCATCAATATTTAAAAAATTACTTAATAATAAACAATGGAAAATAACACTTCCTTACAACAGCAACTTTTAGAAGCAGGCGTTCACTTTGGGCATTTAAAGAAAAAATGGAATCCAAAAATGCTTCCTTACATTTTTGCAGAAAAAAAGGGTATTCACATCATTGACCTGAATAAAACCGTTGAAGGTTTACAGGAAGCTGCAGCTGCTATGAAAGCAATTGCACGCAGCGGAAAAAAGATCATGTTTGTTGCTACTAAAAAACAAGCAAAAGAAATAGTGCAGGAAAGCGCTAAAAAAGTAAACATGCCTTTCGTTACAGAACGTTGGTTGGGTGGAATGCTTACCAATTTCAATACTGTACGTAAGAGTGTTAAGAAAATGCAGAGCATCGAAAAAATGCTTGGCGACGGCAGTGCAGAGAACCTGAATAAAAAAGAAAGGTTAACCCTGTCCCGCGAAAAAGAGAAAATGGAAAAAGTATTGGGTGGTATAGCACAGATCAGCCGTGTACCAGCCGCATTGTTCATGGTTGATATAGGCCACGAACACATTGCCCTTGCAGAGGCGAGGCGTTTAGGCATCAGCACTTTTGGTATGGTTGATACCAATTGCGATCCCAATAAAGTTGATTTTGCCATTCCTGCGAACGACGATGCAACCAAATCAATTGCTATTATAGTTAATTATATTACTGCTGCAATTATTGAAGGATTGCAGGAGCGCCAGGCAGATAAAGAAGATGACGATCACAGTGATACAGAAGAAACTCCTGAAGCAAAAGCTGCACGCTTTGAACAAAAGCTAGGCGATGGCGATGACAGGAATAAAAGATCAAAAGGCGGCGCACCAACAAAGCGTCGTGTAGCTGGTCCGGGTGCAGGTGGCAGAAGGCCGGCAGGTGGAGGTGGACCAAGATAATATATCTCCATCTTCTAAAAGATAATCCTGTGATTTGATGATATCATTTTAATGGTGTGATCTTTTAGCAGCGATTGTAAATTATTAATTACAAATTTTTAATTATCATGAGTGCAACAATAACAGCAGCAGACATAAATAAATTACGCCAGGCAACAGGTGCCGGCATGTTGGATTGCCG
>JAYSWW010000179.1:0-4846 GCA_043717805.1 Ferruginibacter sp. | reverse complement strand
CCCTGTTTGGATCATAAGACGGATTCGATCCATCTTTGGCATCGCCATCATTCTTTGCAACTGATTTAGAATCAAACTGATCAGATTCTGAGGATGATTTGGTATCATTATTACCACATGCAGCTATAAAAACAGCCAGAAAAATAATAACAGCTAATTTCTTCATAATTTATATTTTTTGATTTTTTTATAAATACAACATTACATTACAGATTACACGGATATTATGCGTTAAATCATAAAAATGAAAACCTGGCCATTTTTATAACATAAGCAGATTCGGATTATGTGAATTATTAGCTGATAATCAACACTTATTGTAAAATCTGATTGACAACGCATGATAAATATCATACAGCTGATTGAAATAAATCAGCCTGCCTGATTCACAGTAAGGATACTTTTGAAAGTAAGAAACTCTTTAATTTATTATTATGATAGATATTGATACTTTGCTAACCTGGGGTGGCGCTTATAAAAAAGTAAATGCAGGCGATATCATTTTCATGGAAGGAAATGAATCGCACTTTTATTATCAACTGGTAACCGGGAAAATACGTTGGGTTAATATCAATGAGGATGGCAAAGAATTCTTGCAGGGAATTGTCAATCCGGGTGAATGTTTTGGTGAATTGCCTCTTTTCGATGATCAGCCATTTGCAGCAACCGCCATTGCAGACACTGATTCCATGATCATACGACTCCACAAGCCCACTTTTTTACAGCTTATAAAAGACAATCCGGAAATAAATTTTGCATTCAGCAGGTTACTTACCGAACGCCTGCGGTTCAAATTCTTCCTTCTTAAGGAAATGGCGAGGCATGATCCCGAGCAAAGTATTTCAACCCTTCTTCACTATTTTAAACAGACCAGGAAAAATGTTTGTACTGATTGTAACAGGGTAAACCTTACCCGCCAGCAAATAGCAGATATGACCGGTTTTCGGGTTGAAACTGTTATCAGGGCCATCAGGTCATTAAAAGATAAAGGGCAGCTTGTAATAAACAAAGGAAAGGTCTATTGCTGATTATGATTCAAATCATAGTACTTTGAAACAGGTATTTGTTTCTTTACTTAAAAGTTTCGATGCATTTAACTTTAAAACGCTGGGTAAGGATTTCATTGTTCAATCTACTTTTAGTTTCTTTTATTGGTGTTATCCTCAGGTATAAGATCGCTTTTGCACTGCCTTTCATCGATCAAAAACATTTATTACACGGCCATTCGCATTTTGCATTTGCAGGATGGATAACGCAGGCTTTGATGGTATTGCTGATTGCATACCTGGTTGAAAAAAGCGGTGAAGGCATATTAAAAAAATACCAATGGATATTATTTGCCAACCTGGCAACGGCCTATGGAATGCTGGTATGCTTTATCATAGAAGGTTATGGAATGTATTCTATCATATTTTCCACCCTGTCAATATTTGTATCCTGGGCCTTTGCGATCATGTATTGGAGAGATCTGAATAAATTATCATTCAAAGATGTTTCACATTCCTGGTTCAAAGCCGCCTTGTTGTTCAATGCCGTTTCTTCATTGGGAGGATTTGCCCTTGCGGGTATGATGATCGCAAAATTTTTAGAGCAGAACTGGTACCTGGCGGCAGAATATTTTTATTTACATTTTCAATACAATGGCTGGTTCTTTTTTACCTGCATGGGATTGTTTACAGGAAAGCTGTTAAAGTCAGGAATTCCGCAAGGGTCATTGAAGACAGTATACCGTTTATTTGCCGCTGCATTCATTCCTGCCTATTTATTATCCATTCTTTGGGTTGATTTTCAACTGGGAATTTATTTGGTCATCGTATTAGCCGCATTGCTGCAGGTTACAGGGTGGTTGTGGTTCCTGATCTTATTAAGAAAACATAAGACTTTCGTGAATCAAAATTTTAACCGAACTGCTTGCTGGCTGTTTAGCCTGGCTGCCATTGCATTGTCCATAAAATTATTTCTACAGTTAGGATCCGTAATACCTTCATTGAGTGATCTTTCCTATGGCTTCAGACCAATCATCATCGGTTACCTTCACCTGGTGTTATTGGGGGTTATCACAGTTTTTATTTTGGGAATGATGGTCGCTGATGGTCATATTACAATCACAAAACTTACCATCACCGGTATCATAACATTAACAACTGGCATCATTTTAAATGAAATAATGTTAATGATCCAGGGTGTAACCGCAATGAATTATTCCGCCATCCCCTTTATCAATGAAATATTATTCATTACAGCATTGGTCATGTTTACCGGATTGGCTACCATTAATTTCAGTCAGCAAATAAAAAAGTAAAAGTGATTTGGGTCATAAATGTTTTTATATAAAGTGATGACCTTTATAAAAAATATTTTATGACAAACATTGCAGAACAAACACTTGCTTCCATTGTAACCAATAATAACCAGGCTGTGCCCGTGTTGGAAAAACACGATCTCGATTATTGCTGTAAGGGCAAAAGAACTTTGAAGGCGGCCTGTCTTGAAAAAGGTTTAAGTATAGACGAAATAATAAACGAGTTGGAACAGTTCGAATCTGATGAAGCCAAACATCACATCCCATTCAATGAAATGACTGCCGAACAACTGATCAATTACATTGTTATCCATCACCACTTTTATGTGAACCAGTCAATGCCAATGATCATAAGCCACCTGGAGAAAGTAGCAACCAAACACGGAGAGCGGTTTTCATATATGCCAAAGGTTCTGCATTTATTTTCTGCATTGAAAGAAGAAATGACATCACATATGCAAAAAGAAGAAAGCATATTATTTCCAAGGATCAAGGGATTGGAATTATTATTCAACTCAAAACAACCTTCTGATATTTCAAATGATTATATCAATGCTCCAATCGGGGTTCTTGAATCGGAACATGATGAAGCGGGAACCATTTTATATGAAATTCGTTCATTGACCAATAACTATGCAGTTCCTGATGATGCATGTACTACTTTCAGGATCACACTGGCAGAACTAAAAGAATTTGAAGAAGACCTTCACCAGCATGTTCACCTGGAAAATAACATATTATTTCCTTTAGCAAATAAAATGCTGGTATCACTAAAAAATATCTGAAGTGATCTATGTTGAGATAAATTGCAACAGTGATTTACTTACTGATGAATCATGCAGGTGAGATGCAAAAGAAATTGTTTCATTAATAATGCAATGTATTTCATTTCATCTCTTTTCTGAAAGTCAACAATGGTAATTTCAAAGCATAAGACATGCTTTCCGATTTACCGCCAAATATTATCTTATCCCAGAAACCCCTGTCTTTTGTAAACATAACCAACCATTGATAACTTTTTTTCGACAGGATTTTTTTCAATTGCCTGTTCAATGAAAATTCAATGGTTGCTTTCTGCCTTAGTAATTTTATTTTTTTATACCGGATTTTCCCGATACGATCTGACACAGTTTTAACTTGTTCCTGTTTTTCATCATCTCCATAATCCAGGTAAATGACATCAACCGACGCTTTTACAGTTTTTGCAAATGGAAGCAACTTTTTCATTTCCTGTTCAAAATTTTCAAGATCGGAAGAATAAGCAATATCCCTGATCTTCCTGAAGCGGTATTTCTCAGGGATTGCCAGCACCGGTATGTTGCTCCTTGAGATCATAGTGGCCGTATTGGAACCAAAGAAAAACCTGTTCAATCCAGAAGCCCCGTGTGTACCCATTACAACGAGATCTGCATGGTTATTTTCAGCCACTTTCAAAATATTATCTACCAGCAATGGATTTGAATCTACAACATACCCGGTTGAAGCAGGAACCTTTTTGATTCCAGCTAACTTATAAGCTTTATTGACCTGGGTAATTAGTTTTTTCATTTTAAAGTCCTCATCTTCCTTTGTAAACCGGTTCAATTGATCCGGAGTTGCTGATGCTGAAGCAAGGATATACGGTGACAAATGTGCGCAATGAAATACAACCAGTTTGGCTTTCATAAATGCGCATAGTTGAATGGCATATTTTAATGCAGTGGTTGCATTCCTGGAAAAATCAGATGGAACAAGGATCGTTTTCATGAAATAAATATTTATTATTAACAAATCACTGCACCTGGATAGCAAGCAATGGAGTATTGGTATGGTACGACATCTTTTTGGTCATGCTCCTGTGAAATAAACTTTCAGCGAAATTTCGTTTATGCGTTAACATGACCAGGATGTCAATATAATTTTCATCTATATATTCATCGAGGGTTTCAACGAAATTATTACCATACAACCTGTCGGGTTCCAGGTTTATTTCATTAAAGGCAGCTTTTAGTTTTTCTTCATACGAAACTATACCCTTTGCATTTTCAAGGTAATCTACCGGAACTGCTGTTTGCTTATCTGTAAAAACAACAACTGTAACTTTTGCATCAAACATTGCCGCCAGTTCAATAGCGGGTTTGACCGGTGCCGTGTCTTCCTCAAAATGATTTACTACCATTAAAATGTGTTTAGGAACATCCCACTCACTTAAAATGGGTACTGCAAGAACCGGAATGGTTGATTTTCCAATAACTGCTGCAGTAATGCTTCCAAATAATTTTTCTTTGAATGCAGCATCGCCGAGTGTTCCCATTATGATCATATCGGCATGATTTTCTTCTGCTGATAGGATTATCGAAGTTGAAATCTGCCCGGCATACAGTCTGGTACCAATTACCAGTTGCTTTTCAGTTTCTATATTCTTCTGAATATTTGAAAGTTCCAGTTGGATACTATCATCGTGTGGAAGATTGTATTTTAGTTCCAAAGCGGTTTTTTCCCTGAACGGGATATCAACCATATCAGAAACATGAACCAATAAAACAGAAGCTCTTGCAACTTTGG
>JAYSWW010000178.1:0-1880 GCA_043717805.1 Ferruginibacter sp. | reverse complement strand
GTTAAAGTCTTTCCATATGCAGCACGATCGGAGCAGAACTACCCCATGGGGCTAATTCCATAACCGGAACGGCTTTTTTGGTAAAGCGCCATGGCCTGTTCAGAAATACAAATTCTGAAGGAGTTGTTGGTATGGTGAGTGAAATGGTCAGTTTGCTGAAATCTTCATTGGAAGTCCAGGTACCGGTAATGGTGCTGCCATTTTTTGTTCCGGTCATAGGGCCATCATAATTTGTATTTTTTAATAACCTGAAGATGTAGCCATCGTATTGCATGGTAATGTCTGTAGCGTTGTCTGTGGCCAATTTTACCCTAAAATCGCGGTTGAGAATATTAGTTTCAAAATATTGTTGTAGCAGGTCTTGTGTAATTTCTTCTTTTACTTTTTTACAACTCACAGCCAATAGTAAAATTGCAAATAAAAATGCGATGAGATATCTGGACCGGTATGCTTTTGCAGGCATGTCTTCTAAATTATTTTTGATAAATATCGGAATATTTTCTGGTAACATAATCAATAAAAAATTGGCTGTTCAAATTTTCGCCCGTAGCCTTTCTGCACAATGCTTCTGAATTATAATAACGGCCATATTGGTAAATATGTTGTTTTAACCAGTTTAAAACAGTTTGATAATTCCCCTTTTTAATGTCTTCTTTACACAAAGGGTTGGTTTTTATGATTGATTCAAATAGCTGTGCAGCATACAGGCTTCCAATACTATACGTAGCAAAATAACCAAAACTGCCATGGCTCCAATGAACATCCTGTAAGCACCCTTGTTTGTCGCCTGTGACAGTTACACCGAGGTATTTTTTATACTGATCATTCCAGTAAACCGGAATGTCATTTGTATTTAAACTTCCTTCAATGAGCATTTTTTCAATTTCATACCTGATCATTACATGAAAATGATAGGTAAGTTCATCGGCTTCTGTTCTGATCAACGAAGGTTGAATTTTATTTATACCCTTATAAAACTGGTCTGTAGAAATATGTTTGAGTTGTTTTGGAAAAAATGATTGTAACAATGGAAAATGCTGGTGCCAGAATTCCCTGCTTCTTCCGATACAGTTTTCCCACAACCTGCTCTGGCTTTCGTGGATGCTAAGGCTGCAATATTCACTCAAAGGCAAGCCATATTCGTCAGAAGGCAATCCCTGTTCATACAATGCATGGCCACCTTCGTGCAGACAGCTCCAGGCCATATTCCCAAAATCATTTTCGTCAATCCTGGTGGTAACCCTTACATCACGGCTGTTGAAATTTATGGTGAAGGGGTGTTCACTGATGTCCTGCCTGCCAGCTTCAAAATCAAAATGAATTTTTTTTAAAATTTCCATTCCAAAATCCCATTGCCTGTTTTTATCAAAATGCTGATGCAGAAAGCCATTGTCTACCTGGGGCAATGCAGAAATTATTTCAAACAATGCACTGAGTTGAGGCCGCAATGAGGCAAATAACTTATCTGTAATTTCAACCGTTAACCCTTTATCATACTCATTCATCAAAGCATTGTAAGGGTGTTTTTCATATCCAAGCAGGTCGGCTTCCTGTTTTTTTAATTCAATTACTTCATGCAATGGTTCCCTGAAAACGGAAAATGAATTTTCTTTAAGGGCACTGATCCATGCATGAAAACTTTTATTCACTGTTTCACTCATTTTACGAACAAATGCAGAAGTGAATTTTTTATTCTTTTGATAATCTTCCAGTGTTAACAGTACATTTCTTTTTTCTGTATCAGCCAGGTCATCTTTAGCAGCAAGTTCATACAACAATGCCCCCAGCTTTTCATCGGTAAATTGCTCATGAGCAATTTCGGACAAGGTAGCTAACTGTCTTCCCCTGAAATCACTGCCTTTCGGAGGAAGATAGGTTTC
>JAYSWW010000177.1:0-1883 GCA_043717805.1 Ferruginibacter sp. | reverse complement strand
AAATATTCCCGAAATTCATACATTCGTGTCCTTTGTTAATCATACAAATTTTCCGGCATTGAAAAAGAGACAAGATTATATTTCCTGGGATGAATATTTCATGGGGGTAGCATTGTTATCGGCACACCGCAGCAAGGACCCCAACACACAGGTTGGTGCCTGTATCGTGAATGACAAGAATAAGATTGTTGGAGCCGGCTACAACGGAATGCCAAGGGGTTGTGATGACGATGATTTTCCATGGGATAAAGAAGGCGATTTTCTGCAAACAAAATATCCTTACATCTGCCATGCTGAACTGAATGCTATTTTAAATAATATCGGTATGGATCTTCGCGGCTGCAAGATATATACGGCCCTTTTTCCCTGTAATGAATGTTCCAAGGCCATCATACAATCGGGTATAACAGAAGTTATTTACTTATCGGATAAATATGAAAATACAGATGCCGCAAAAGCATCCAGGCTGATGCTGGATAAGGCGGGTATCCTTTGCAGAAAGGTACAGACAGGTATCAGCAGCCTGCTGTTGTCTTTTAATGAAACGAATGTATGATTGAAAGTTTTTTCTCAATTACAATGTAACAACAGTCAAACAAGGGCAATATAAAAAGCTACCGCAAAGTTCTGATAAATCTGCTCCTCACCGATTCCTGTTTGATGAGGCCCTGTATCATCATGTGGAAATGATACAATGATGTACGGATATTATTCTCATAATTGATATTCAATTCTTCATTGGGGCCAAGGTCTTTTGTAAAGAAAAAACTGTTTATATTTTTAATGACTGAATCTTTTGAAGTATTAACAATGATGCTGAAATAAATTGAATGCTCAATGGCAATAGAACGCACATTCTTTTTATCATTTTCAATTTCAACGTATTGTGGTATTTTAAGTTCTTCTTTTCTGATTTTTTCTTTGTTTGAAAAAAAATATTTCCAAAATATATCAAATGCAATTTCCTGTATTGTATAATCAAAGCAAATGTCTTTCCTGGTTGCAAATGTTTTCCCCCGGTCTTTCCAGAAAATATAGGTTGGCAATGAAGAGAAATTTTCTGCACATAAATTGCTTCCTTTTACAGGCTGGAACAAACATCCAATGCAATATTCATTGTAAATAAAGACCGTATCTATTCCCCTTGCCTTCAGGTTTTGAGTGTATTTATTTACAAGAGAATCTAATTGTGGTTGTGAAAGTTGCCCATAGCCAAATAAAGAAATTAATTGCAGCAGGATATAGACTATAAATTTATTGAAGTACATATTAATTTCGGCACAAAATTTTTATTGTGCTGTTGCAAAATATTATTCATTAATGATCATATAATATCCGTTCACATTGTTATTCAGATCAAGATATCCAATAATAGTACCACCAATTAAACAACCTATTTTATAGGTGCCTGCAGGTGGTTTAAAAGATCCCGTTATTGTATAGGGATTTGTGTTTCCGCCCGCCGGAAAAATTGGTTTATATTCGATATTAAATAACCCGGATGTTGCAACGATTGGTCCTGCCGGCTGGAGCTGGTATCCTATATCCAATGTCATAAAAAAATCTATCCCTGGTGTGTACGCGGTACTTTTTCCAAGGCCTGCTACCATATTCATAACAATCCGCTGGTTGCCATTTAGAGTTACAGTAGTAGTGGGGCCAAAAAATGAGAAGGTTCCCGACGTTGTTGGAAGCGAGACTCCGGCAAATGCACCCAATGTGCCTGTTGAACTTATTGAGCCCCCGGAAGAGGTTCCGGGAGTAACCCAGCTTCCAACACCAGATGCATTGCTGGTTAACACTTTGCCCGCAGCAGCACCTGTTGTAAGTTGAAAAGAATTCGTTGCAATCACATTGGTTGCTTTTACGTTTCCGTTCACTTC
>JAYSWW010000176.1:0-1890 GCA_043717805.1 Ferruginibacter sp. | reverse complement strand
GGAACTGGATAATGAAGGAAAACATGCAAATGTTTACCTGAAACCCGACCAGGTTTCCCTGGCAATTGGTCGTCGTGGCGTGAATATTAAACTTGCCTGTGAATTGACAGGTTATGAACTTGATGTTTATCGTGATGCAGAAGATGAAGTGGAAGAAGGATTTGACATCGACATGGATGAATTCAGTGATGAGATAGAAACCTGGGTTATTGATGAATTAAAAAGAATCGGTTGCGATACCGGGCGCAGTGTACTGAAACTGACACCTGAAGAACTGGAAAGAAGAACCGATCTGGAAAAAGAAACGATTGAAGAAGTGAGGAAGATATTGAAGGCTGAGTTTGAAAAGGAATAAAACAAATGTGGAAATGTGAAAATATGGAAATGTGATAATGCCATTTCCACATTTGCCACATTTCTCACATTTTCACATTAATAAAAACGAATGGCAGAATTAAAACTTCCACGATTATTAGCAGCGGCCAAAGAATTTAACATTGGTCAGGATACTCTTATTGATTTCCTGAAAGGAAAGGGATTTCCTAAAGACGACTTAAAGCCCACTTCAAAACTTACGGAAGAGATGTATCGTTCTTTGCAATTGGAATTTCAAACCGACAAGGCTGCAAAAATAAAAAGTGATCAGCTGGAATTGCCAAAAGGAACTATAATAGAAGCCAAGAAGAAAAAAGAAGAAGAGGAAATCATTTTCAAAAAAGAAGAGAAGCCATCAGCTAAAATCATAAAAAAGGAAGAACAGGAAACAGCTGTTGCTGAAGAAAAATCTTCAAAAGCAAAAGCAAAAACAAAGAAAGAAGAACCTGCCAAAGAAGAAGAGGTAATAAAACCGGTTGTGCCGGAAATTGAAGGACCAAAAGTGGTTAAGAAAATAGACCTGTCAAAAATTGATTCTTCAACAAGGCCGAAAAAAACAGTTAAGGCGAAAAAAGAAGTGACAAAACCTGATAAAGAAGAAAAGCCAGGTAAGGGAAAAGCAAAAAAAGGTAAAAAAGAAGAACCAATAGTTGAAGAAGAAATAATAGCAAAAGAAGAACCTGTTATTGAAGAACAACAGAAGGTCATAGAAAACATTGAAAGAAAAAAACTCACTGGTCCTAAAGTCCTTGGAAAGATTGAACTGCCTGTTGATAGTGATACCAGGCCGGTAAAAGATGAAAAGAGAAAAAGAAAACGTATCCCGATTGAGAAAAAAGAAGTTAAACGGGACTTATTCATTAATAAAGATGATAAAAAACCGGGTGGCGGTTTCAACCGGGACAATCGTAGCCGTCCAAGTATTAGTCGCCGGGATAACCGGGGAGGCGTTGGACGCAGAGAAGATAAACTGATTGACGAAAAAGAGATCCAGGAAAAGATCAGGGAAACTCAGGCCAAGCTGGCCGGAGCAGGTGGCAGAGGAAAAAGCCTGAAAGCAAAAATGCGCCGGGAAAAAAGACATGAAGCAGCCGATGCCCGGGGCGAATTGGTAGATGATAATAAATTGCAGGTAACAGAATTTATCAGCGTAAGTGAACTGGCCAACCTGATGGATGTAAGTTTTGCTGAAGTGATCAGCAAGTGTATGAGTCTTGGAATAATGGTTTCCATCAATCAGCGGCTGGATGCAGAAGTGATAGAACTGGTTGCCGGAGAATTTGGATATTCTGTTGAGTTCATTGATATGGAAAAGCAAATGGAAATGGAAGAAGGCGATGATGATAATGAGGAAGATTTGCAACCCCGTTCACCCATTGTAACTATTATGGGCCACGTTGACCATGGTAAAACTTCATTACTTGATCATATCAGAAGCGCCAATGTGGTAGCAGGCGAAGCAGGGGGAATCACACAACATATCGGGGCCTACCAGGTAGAATTTCCCAATGGGAA
>JAYSWW010000175.1:0-12583 GCA_043717805.1 Ferruginibacter sp. | reverse complement strand
GCCATTGCCCCTTATTTTCAACAAATTCCATTTGAGCTTTTACACGCTGTGCAGCAAAAAAAACTACCAGGAAGAAAAATAAGTTAGCTGATATCTTTCTCAATCTGATCAATCCTGAAATTTTATACAATTTACCCATTATTAACGAAAATTCTGAAGATTAGTTTGCTGAGGCAATAGCTTTATTATGGCTTTAACATTTAATATTTTTTATGCGATTTTACTCCACAAAGTTTTGCCCTTTTGCTGATGAAGAAAATTCCTGACAGGCAGGTTTTCAGGTTTTTCCAGTTCGGGATCGGTTTCAATGATGTTTTCAACTGCAGTTCTTGCAGCTTCCAGCATTTTTTTATCATGGACTATACTTGCCAGTTTAAAGTTTAATATGCCACTTTGTTTTGTCCCCTCCATTTCGCCCGGGCCACGTATTTCCAGGTCCTTTTCTGCGATCTTAAATCCATCGTTGGTGCCCACCATTATTTTTAATCTTTCCCTTGCATCATTGGATAATTTCTGGCCGGTGAGCAAAATACAAAAGCTCTGATCGGCCCCACGCCCTACACGGCCCCGTAACTGGTGTAACTGTGAAAGCCCGAATTTTTCCGCACTTTCTATTACCATCACAGATGCATTGGGAACATTTACCCCAACTTCTATAACGGTTGTGCCTACCAGTATATGTGTATCCCCCTGAACAAAACGCTGCATATTTGTTTCCTTTTGTTCGGAAGATTGCTTCCCGTGTACCATGCTTATCCAATATTTGGGTTCCGGGAAAAATGATTTTACTTCTTCATATCCTTTTAAAAGGTTTTCATAATCCAGTTTACTGCTTTCTTCTATGAGCGGGTAAATAATATAGGCCTGCCGCCCAAGGCTGATCTGTTCTTTAATAAAATCCATAACCTGCGGCCTGGCCATTTCGTTGCGATGTATGGTAGTGATGGGTTTCCTCCCGGGAGGCAACTCGTCGATAACACTGTAGTCAAGGTCACCGTAAGCAGTAAGTGCCAGGGTACGGGGGATGGGAGTAGCCGTCATAACAAGTATATGCGGGGGAATGCTGTTCTTTTTCCATAACAAGGCGCGTTGGGCAACGCCAAATTTGTGTTGTTCATCTACCACCGCAAAACCAAGATCCTTAAACACAACCTTATCTTCTATAATGGCGTGTGTACCGATCAGGATATTCAAAGAACCGTCTTCACAGGAACTTAAAACGGGTTTTCGCTTTTTTGCAGAAGTAGAGCCGGTGAGTAAACCAACGGTTACGGGCAACCCATTTAATAATTCAGTGATATTATTGAAATGCTGCTGGGCCAATATCTCTGTTGGCACCATCAATACACTTTGAAAACCATTGTCTGCAGCAATGAGCATACTCAGCAATGCAACCATCGTTTTCCCACTACCCACATCTCCCTGTAAGAGCCTGTTCATCTGGTGGCCGCTGCCTGCATCTTTGCGAATCTCTTTCAATACATTTTTTTGCGCCCCGGTTAATTCAAATGGTAAGTGGTGCTGGTAAAAATCGTTGAACAGGTCACCTACTTTTTCAAATATCAATCCTTTGCTAAATCGCTGGCGGTTGAGCTTGATCAACTGTATCCTGAGCTGTGCCAAAAAAAATTCTTCAAATTTTAACCTCCGAAGGGCATGTTCATAATGCTGAATTGATGCGGGAAAATGAATGTGTTTGAAAGCATCAAAACGCCTGATCAATTTAAATTGCTGAATGATTGTTTCCGGCAGATTTTCCGGCAGTTCTTTTTCAGAAATTTTTTGCAACAGTTCATAAGTGAATTTTCCGATCGCCCTTCCTGTCAGCCCTTTTGCTTTTAATTTTTCAGTAGATGGATAAATCGGCTCCAGGTGTGCCTTTCCGGTTGCTTTTTGTGGCGTATAATTTTCAATTTCCGGATGTGCGATCTGCGGTTTACCCATAAAAAACCCCAGCTTTCCAAATACAAGGTATTGCTGGCCGGTAACCAATATTTTCTGCACCCAACTGAAGCCCTGGAACCAGACCAATTCAATGATACCTGTCTCATCTTTTAAATGAGCAACCAGCCTACGGCCCTGTTTTTCGCCCAGTAATTCCATGCTTATCAAAGTGCCTGCAACTTGCGTGTATTCAGTAAAGTGATTGAGGCTTGCTATCTTATCTACTTTGGTCTTATCAATATGCCTGATGGGATAATGTTCCAACAGGTCCTTAAAATTGAATATGTTCAGTTCCTTGCGCAAAAGATCTCCACGCAAAGCGGTAATACCAGTTAAATATTCCACCGGGCTTAATAATATATCGGGGGTAGCGCTGATCGTTTGTAGTTTTTACAAATATATTTCAGGTAGGGAGAATATTGGCAGGTGGTTGTAATGTTTATTTAGTTTGAGGTTTGAAGTTTGAGGTTTGAGGTTTGAGGATTGAAGTTTGAAGTTTGAGGTTTGAAGTTTGAAGTTTGAAGTTTATGAACCCAACCTCGAACTTCAAACTTTTCATCTTTTCTGTGACGGTTTTTTAGAAAAATTTTTTTTATTACCACTTCCGCGGTTGAAACCTGACGATCTGTTTGCGGCAGGATTGTATTCAGGCACTTCTCCGAACCCGGCTGGTACAGTTGCTTTTGGAACCGGATTGCCCAACAGCTTTTCAATTGCCATTAATTTTCGTTGCTCTTTAACACTTACCAGGGTATATGCAGTTCCATCAGCAGCAGCACGGGCTGTACGGCCAATGCGATGCACATAATCTTCCCCGTCATGGGGTACATCAAAATTGATCACCAGGTCAATATTGTCTATGTCGATGCCGCGGCTCAGAATATCAGTTGCAACCAATATCGGCAACCGTCCGCTTTTAAATTGAATAAGTACATCTTCTCTTTTATCCTGGTCCAGGTCACTGTGTATCTCATCAGCCAAAAGTTTATTTCGTTTAAGGTCGCGGGTGAGTTGTTTAACACTCAGCTTACTGCTGCAGAAGATAAGCACGCTTTTGAAATTTTTCTCTCTTAGTAAATGCAGTACCAGGGGTATTTTCTGTGTATCATAAACCATGAAAGCAGCCTGGATTATCTTTTCAGGCGGCTTGCTGATGGATATATTCACTTCCACCGGGTTGTGCAGGATCTTCCGCGCCATCTCCCTGATCTTGTGTGGCATGGTTGCTGAAAAGAGCAGATTTTGCCTTTTAGCCGGAAGGTGTTTGATGATGAACATGATATCATCATAAAAACCCATATCCAGCATCCGGTCAGCTTCATCCAGCACTAAATATTTCAATCCATCCAGTTTTACATAACCCATTTTGATATGTGCCATCATTTTACCCGGCGTACATACCACTACGTCGGCTCCCATACTCAGCGCCTTTTTTTCCTGCACAAAAGCATTGCCGTCGCCACCACCATATACGGCAATGGAACTTACATTTGTAAAATAGGAAAGCCCTTCCAGGTGCTGGGCAATTTGTATGGCCAGTTCCCGGGTTGGCACGATCACAAGCGCATTGATGGTATGCTGGTCGTGCGTGGAAGTTATGATCTTATTGATAAGAGGAAGCAGGAACGCAGCCGTTTTGCCGGTACCTGTTTGTGCAGATGCAATAATGTCTTTGCCCTCTAAAATTTGCGGAATTACCTGTTGTTGAACCGGTGTTGCCTCTTCATAGCCGGAAGCATCAATTCCTTCCATCAGCCTGCTGTCGAATCCAAATGTTGAGAAATTCAAGAAAAACGTTTTATTTAGGTGAAGATAATGCTTTTTACCGTATGATCTGTTATGTATGATGCATGTAACCAGCACGAAACATCATACATCATATATCATATATCATACATCATACTTCATACTTCCCGATTGTGTTTTATGTAACTTGCATTGTAAACAAAGAATATGATAAAAGTTGGAGAATATAATTTATTAAAGGTATTGCGTGCTGTAGATTTCGGGCTTTACCTCGACGATGGAAATGAAGGAATATTGCTTCCGAAAAGGTTTGTTCCAGCAGGCACTAAAGAAGGAGATGAATTAAAGGTTTTTGTATACCACGATGGCGAAGACAGGGTCATTGCAACAACACAGGAGCCATTGGGTGTTTTGGGTGATATAGTAAAACTGCGTACCATCAGTGTAACGCCACAAGGTGCTTTTCTCGACTGGGGTTTGATGAAAGACATTTTTGTCCCTAAATCCAAACAGCAAACAACCATGATCCCGAACGGGGAATACCTGGTGAAAATATACCTGGATGAACAAACGGGGCGTTTAGCCGCTACCGAAAAACTGGAGCCTTTTCTGAGCAATGAAAAACTGACAGTCAAAGAACTGGATGTTGTTGACCTGATCGTTTACCGCCGGACAGACATTGGTTATGTGGTGATCATCAACAACCAACACACAGGGGTTTTACATTTCAATGAAATATACCGAAACATAACAACCGGTGATAAGTTTACCGGCTTTATCAAAAAAATATATCCGGCAGATAATAAAATTGATGTATCAGCCGGTAAACCTGGTTATAACCGGGTGGAGGATGAGGGAGAAAAAATTTTAAGGCTGTTGAAAGAGAACAATGGTTACCTGCCCTATTATGATAAAAGCGATCCCGAAGAAATTTATTCATTTTTTGGCATGAGCAAGAAAACTTTTAAAATGACGATCGGGAATTTATACAAACAACGGATCATTAGTTTTGAGAAAACGGGAATTAAATTGAATGTATGATGTGTGATGTATGATTTGGTTATAGTTTTTACACTTGGTCATATCTTACGCATCGAGAAAAATCATACATCATACATCATACATCATACATCATTTTTTCTATGGCTCGTATAAAAGTAGACCTACACGATATTTACAACAACAGCAAAGCCATTGACAAAGCACTGCAACAGGCTTTTGAAGATGCGATTGACAAAAAAATAAAAGAAGTTGAGATAATACCCGGAAAAGGAAGCGGGCAACTGAGAAAGAAAGTAGAACGCTTTTTACAAATGCCACACATCAAACCCCTGTATCACCGGATTGAAAATGACAGTAAGAATTTTGGAAGGTTGTTTGTTTATTTTAAGTTTTAAATAAACCCAATTTTTTTCTGCTTTTAAAGATTTCATTTCCGCTTATTTAAGCATAGACATTAGATATTATCAGGCCATATATATGTAGAAGCTGGTTCTCATAATAATTATTATAATTAGAAACTTATATAAGAACAATTCTATCTATCGGTTTGATTATGGTTTAAGTGAAACACCATTCATAAAAGTTTTTTTATCCCATCTGTCAATAACCTCCTTTACTTAATATTAACCTCAACACAATTTTAAATTTCTTATGGTCAAATTTAAATGACTGTAATGCTTATAATTTGATATATAAATTAAATATATGATAACAATCATATTAAACATAGCTATTTGTCATCGAATTGTAAAAAATGTAAAAATAACTTGTACCATGATTTAAAAAGACCTTAAAAATATTATTAATTAAAATTGATTTTTTATGAAACTCTTCAAAACAAAACTCACCTGGGTAATTGCAACCTTTCTTTTAGCGATTGGTTATATGGTTAGCTGTACAAAAGACGACCAGGTATTGGATACTCCCCAGGTAATCAACAATGCAACAGATCTTGTATCTGTAAAAGTAACAACGCCACCTTCAGTTGATGGTACTGTTGATGCTATGTGGGACAACAGCCCTTTACTCGAATTCAGTACCGCAGTACCTGAAGTAACCGGTGACGTATTCAGAGGTTACACCGGAAATATCATTCCTTCAGTAAAAATGAAGTCAGTATATGATGCAACAGATATTTATTTCCTCGTTCAATGGACCGATCCTACACAATCGCTTAAACGCCAACCCTGGTATTTTGATCCCGTAACAAAAAGATGGGCCCAGGAAAGCGGTACATTCGGATTTGCCAGTGCTCCATACAGGCCTGCATTTTATGAAGATAAAATTGCTTTCCTGTGGAATATTAATAATTCTGTGAACGGATGGAATACTGCAACATGCTACAAATCCTGCCACACCGGATTGCCTGCAGCAGATGGCTACAGCCGCCACTATACTAATTTCCCCAGCGAAAAAATTGATATGTGGCATTGGAAATCTGTAAGAGGTGGAGTTAATGCAGGTTTTCAGCTTCACGATCAATTCCAGGATAATACCTATCCAAATGGAAGAAAAGGAGATCCTACTGGACTGGATGTTTATCAGAATAACAAACAAACCCTGTTAATCACAGGAACTGCTACTTCAGTTGATGTTCCTAAATATATAATTCCCGGCAGAGATAATTATAGCTGGATTTACAATTCAGAAGTTACTGCAGGTACAGCAAAATTAATTACTGCTGTAGATGCAAACGGTGTGCTTACATTGAGCGATGCTACCACCATTGATCCAAATGTGGGAACAGATTTTCAAAGGACCGGTACATATGGTTCCGGGGGTGTAGGATCAAAAGTAATACCTGGTATTACCCTGAATGCTTCGTATACAATTGGCCAGGGAGACATCAGCTGTAAAACTACGTATACTGGTACTGGTTGGATCATGGAAATCAAAAGGGCCTTAAATACGGGCGATGCCGTGTATGATGCTGATTTTTCTGCCTTGGCTGATCAGTATTTTGGATTTGCGGTTTTTGAAAATGCACAAATTGCTCACTCTATTAAACCAAATCTTGTATTGAAGTTTAGAAAATAGTTGGTAAACCAGTTTCTGAAGACCTAAAAACTACGATCATGTTACAAAGTAAAAAAATAATGGGGTTTTTGGCCGGCTTTACCATGCTATTGTTCATTGGATGTTATAAAGACAAAACAGTGCTCTTTGATACCGGTGAAGAAATTACAAGGCCGGTTAGTTTTACCGGGGATATTGTACCCATCTTAAACAGCAGTTGCAATATAACCGGATGTCACAGCACAGGAGCAAAATTACCTGATCTGACTGAAGTGAATGCTTACAATTCACTAACGGGATTTATCAATACAGGTGATCCTCAATCCAGTGAATTATACTTATGGATGACCGGTAAAAAAGGAACACCCATGCCCGTATCGGGTATCAATAAAGATTACAATGCGCTGATTCTTGCATGGATCAAACAAGGCGCCCAAAACAATTAAAAAAAACGATATGAAAAAGTATATCAATAATATTAAGTTCCCGTTTCTGCAACGCCGTTGTTTTGCGCTGGTGCTCTTACTGTGCATGAACACAGGCAGTGTATTGGCACAGGAAACAAAAAAAGCTGCAACAAAAGTTAAGCCGGTTAAAAACACATTTGGCAGCTCCTGGCTTATGGATAACCAAACGGTGATGGTACCAATAAAAGGAACATTCGAATTTGACATACAACACAGGTTTGGTGTTGTGAACAACGGCAAAAAGGACCTGTGGGGAATATTTGCTCCTTCAAATATCAGGCTGGGGCTGAATTATGCACCCATCAATAAATTATATATTGGTGCCGGTATAACCAGAGAAAGAACACAAATTGATTTCAATGCCAAATATGCAATATTAGAGCAAACACCTAAAAAAATGCCGGTTAGTATTACCTGGTTTGCAAACATGGTCATTGATGCACGCAATAAAAGTTATTTCCGTGAAAGTGTACATCGTTTCTCTTATTTCAATCAGATGATTATTGCAAGGAAAATTACTGAAAAGTTTTCTGCACAGGTTGCTCCGAGTTTTGCCTGGTTTAATAACGTAGAAGCATATGTTGATAAGAACGGGGTGATACAGAAAAAAATGGAGAATGGCCATTTTGCCATTTCTGTAATGGGAAGATATAAGATCACCGCAAAATCCGCAATCACTGTTGGGTATGATCAGCCACTTACACAACACACCACTAACAATCCCCATCCAAATATTTGTTTTGGTTTTGAAACAACTACCAGTTCACACGCCTTCCAGGTTTTTGCCGGAAACTATTATGGCATTGTACCTCAAAGCAACAATATGTATAACCAGAATGATTACAAAGAAGGACAATTTGTTATTGGATTCAATATTTCAAGGTTGTGGAATTTTTAAAAGTTAGTTTTTAAAATAGCTCGTTTTATAAATACAGTTTCATAAAAGAGTAGCTTAAGGCCAACCCAATCAACCGGGTTGGCCTTTTTTTAACCCATGCACATTTTTATTAAATTTCAAAGAAATAATTAGTATAATTTTAATAAAAAAACATTTAACTCCACGCCATCCTGCAACTTTGTTAATGAATAAATTTTATGAACAGTAATTTTTTTGCTTACATACAACAGATAGAATTGATGGCATTTTTTTCGGGCTATCCATTGGTATATGCTGTAATACTTACCATTGCCGGAAGCCTTCAACAAAAAGATGATCTGGTCAGAAGAACAGTTTCCCTTTTACCGATTTCTTATGCACTTGTTGGAACTTTATATCTCGGGCTTCAATTGAAAAATTTATATCCGGATTATTCATTTGAACATATTAAGTACTCATTCCAGTTACCATTCCTGGTTTCCTGGGGACTTTTATCAGTACTTTTTTGGATACCGTCGCTTTATAAGATAAAAGTATTGAGTTTAATACACAGCCTGGTTATCTTTACCCTTTTAGTAAAGGATTTATTTATACAAATTTCTGCATCGCCTGATGATAAAGATATTTTAAGAAATGCAATGAAAATATATAGCATCAGCATTTTATTAAACCTGGGTGCTGTTATTCTGGTAATAATAATAGTACAACTTTTTTCCCGTCGTAAAAACCATTTACAATACTAATTTTTTAAAGCTTTTTTTGAATTTCAGGGGATACAATGCCTGCTTTTATCAAATAAGAGGGTGGTTTTATACATAATTCATATTATAAACGTGCAGGTATTCTTTTCATAAGCATACAACAATTACTGAAATATGATAATAATCACATAGTTTTTTGACAATTGTCATGTAAATATCATTTGTATGAATATATTTTTACGCCGTTAAATTAATTTCTAAATCAAAAATATATATTATGAAACTGTTTAGTAACAAATCACTGATGATCTTCCTTATCCTTGCCAGCGGATATGGGTATATAGCAAGTTGTACCCATAAAGACGACGCATTACCAGCTCCTGCATCCGGCGGAGTGATCATCACACATGGCACCAATGTACATTTACCAGGAGACATGACTGTAGGTGATACATCAGAATGGAAATTGGATAAAGTACACTCCAGTTGTCTTTGGTCAACAAATTATGTTGGAGCATCCGGATTGCTAACCGGGCGTTTTAACCAGTTTGGTATGCATGATGTAACTGATGCAAAAAGTATCAATTATGTAACCACTGCTCAACCACTAATGGATAGTTCATGGGCTTTTTATGAAAATGATCCATCAAAAACATATTTCAATGGATATGTTCAGATCAATACTTCCAATACAGGTGAACCAGGCCGTGATGCAGGTTGTAATGTTGCCGGAATGGGCACTACTGCTATTGTAACCGGAACACAAAATCTGACAGTTACCAATCTTGCCAAGATCAAAACAACAGAAGTGAAATTTGATCCCCTTAGCAATGATTATATAGTGACTTTAAATCTGACCTGGCAGGGAAAATTGGGTGCGCCCATCACAAAATCCATTGTTGGTAAGTTGCATTATGTTCCCAAAACAAGGGTCCAATTTGGAACAGCTGCCGCATATAATGTATTTGGATTGCAGTTGAAGTTCCAGTTTAATTGCAGGGATTTTGGAATTACCAGCACCAGCATTGCAGATAAAATTGATATTGAATGTAACATGAACTTTCATAATAAGTAATCATAAAAACAAGAAAAATGAAAAAATTAATAATATATGCAGGCATCGTTTTTATGATGGGATTGGGGTTGGTTGGATGCTACAAAGATATAATCCTCCCCGAATCTACAGTTGATCCAGATGCCCCTCCACAAGCATGGAGTTTTAAAAATGACATTGCACCATTGGTAAATACAAAATGTGCTTTGGCCGGTTGCCATGTATCCGGAGCCCATAAGCCTTATATGACATTGGATGTTTCCTACTTACAAATTGTCAATGGCGGATACGTCAATACTACAATACCAAGAGAGAGCATTATTTATAAAATGATCAATGGTGAAATGCAGGAATATATTCCATCTGCAACTGACAGGCAAAAAATATATGACTGGATAAGGACCGGGGCACTCAATAATTAAGTGAACTAAAAAATAACTAAAAATGAAACTAAAAATAAAAATACCAAAACATCTTCTTGCACTTTCTGTGTGCATGATCAGTTTCCTGTTTTTATCACAGGTAAGTGTACTTGCACAGGAAGTCACAGGTAAAGATGAGGTAAAAGCTAAACCAACTAAAGTAAAACCGGTGAAAAATACTTTTCAAAGTATTTGGATCATTGACAACCAGACTGTGATGGTGCCGGTTAAAGGAACTTTTGAAATGGATATCCAGCATAGGTTTGGAACTGTTCAAAATGGTTACAAGGATTTCTGGGGATTGTTTGCCCCATCAAATATCCGGCTTGGATTTGGCTATTCCCCCATCAATAAGCTTTTTGTTGGATTGGGAATAACCAAAGACAAAATGTTATGGGATGGAAGTGCCAAATATGCCATTCTCCAGCAAACCAAAGGGAAATACCCTGTCAGCCTTACTTATTATGGCAACATGGCTTATGATACCAGGAAAGATCCTGATGGAAGCCTTTTTAAATATTCATCACAGCGTTGGTCATTTTTTCACCAGTTGATCATTGCCAGGAAAATAACTGAAAAGTTTTCAGTTCAGGTAGCCCCAAGCATTTCACACCAGAATGCAGTTAATGGGTATTATACAAAAAATGACAGTACCGGGCAGGAGAAATTCAAAGAAATGAAATTTGACCATATTGCACTTGCAATTTCAGCCAGGTATAAATTAACCAATGTGATGTCATTTATGATCAATTATGATCAGCCCCTTACTAAACATGCCACAAAGAATCCTCATCCTAATTTTTCATTCGGATTGGAGATGAATACAAGCAATCACTCATTCCAGATCTTTGCCGGTAATTATTCTTTGTTAAGTCCGCAACAAAATAATCTCTACAATCAATACAACCCCTTTGGATATACCAGGGATGGAACCAAGGTTAAAGGAGGACAATTCGTGATAGGGTTTAACATTACGAGGTTATGGAACTACTAAATTTCAAAGCATGATTTGATAAGCATAAAAACTAGTATAAAAACCCCTGGCCAGAAAATGCCGGGGGTTTTTGATGAACCAAAGATCAGCAAGAAATTTTTATATCCAAGTTTTACAACTGGATAAATTAAATTATTTTTATTCAATTGAATCTTACAGTCTTTATTAAATAAAATGATTAAATCAAATAGTTTTCCCGGTTTTCTTTTTTTTGCTACGATAAGCCTGTTTTTAATTGGCTGTTCCAACGTTCATAAAGACCAACCGGCTGATAAGAGCAATTTAAGAAGTAAGGATACTATAAAAACAAAACCTCCAGGTAGTTTCAGTGATACACTTGTCATTAATTATCCCGCTGCTGTATTTTACAATCCCGACTCAACACAATTGGCAAAAATAAAATTGATTTCCGAACCCATGATATTTGAAAGTGCTGAACACGATTGTTTTTACCAGATGAGAAATGCTAGAATGGTATTAAAAAAAAATCTCCCGCACGTTCAGATAATTGAAACTTCCAAAGCCAGGTACATTCAATTTATCAAATCGGATAAAAGTGTTACCATTACTGACCTGGATACAAAAAATGACATGTGCGGGATTATTTTCTTTAATAGAATTAAAGACCCTTTACTCATAGACATGATGAATATTGATACAGAATGGGATTATTATTTTAAAAAATAAATACTTAACATCAATCTCACAACTTAGTTACAGATAAATTTATTACTAAAAATGGTAAAAACATGACTAAAATCATATCAATAAAGTTGTTTTATCAATTTACAAATCAGCCATATTAAGTAACTTAGCCTTATAATTATAAAAAATGACAGCATCAACAATTAAAACAAATTTTTAAAAAATCAAACAAAGGAATATCATGAAAAAAATTCTTTTTTTACTCACAGTAGCCATGGGTTTAACAGGTATCAGTTTTACTATTATAAACAACCAGGAGAAAAAGCCCTGGGCTGTACCCGACAGTTTTAAAAAAATGAAAACTGCAGTACCAAGTAGTGCAGAATCAATTGCAGAAGGTAAAACACTGTATGCAACACATTGCAAATCCTGCCATGGCACAAAAGGGTTGGGCGATGGATCAAAAGCCGCACAATTAAAAACTGAGCCAGGTGATTTTTCAAAAGCTGATTTTCAATCTCAGACAGATGGCGCCCTGTTTTATAAAACAACCGAGGGTCGTGACGATATGCCAAATTTTAAGAAAAAAATAGCTGACTCAGATGAAAGATGGAGTATTGTAAATTACATAAGAACTTTTAAAAAATAGTTTTTATTTAATCCTATAACGAACTAATAAAAAGAACCCGGCGTAATTGCCGGGTTCTTTTATTTC
>JAYSWW010000174.1:0-4906 GCA_043717805.1 Ferruginibacter sp. | reverse complement strand
TGTGCAGGTACCAGCCAAACCCGTGCATTACGAAGCGATGGAGGCACCAGGTGAACCCTTCCATAAGAATGAAAGTAACCAGCGTAATAAAAATGTATAATAACCAACTCATCAGATCAGATTAAATATTTAATTCAGAAAACTCCTCAAAATCAAAAAGAACATGAACTGAACCAATAACAAATTTACTGCGAATTTGTTTTGCTTTTCAAATTTACAAAAATGAAAAATGGCCAGTAACAGCACACTTACAAAAAACCAGCATAAATAGTTGTAGAACGGTACAGTACCGTTGCCGTTCCAGATCCAGAAATCGAGTTTTACCGCTACCGGTTCCATCATCCAATCAAATAAAACCGCCAGCATAGCGCCATCAATGATAATTGATAAAGCCTTGAGCAACTGTGGAGTAGCAACTGCAGTAGCAGGTGACCGGTTAATAATATTTATAAGTAAGGTATGTACACTTACTCCGCAACAATAAATGATTATGAACCAGTTGATCCCTATGATCAAAGGCACAGACATTAATTTCGGGCCAAGAACATTTCCGTACCGGTAATCTCCAAATATCAGCTTTGTATTTACCCCAATAATTTCAACCGTTACACCAACAATGAAACAAGCTGCAATGAATATGATAAAACTTTTATTTATTTCTTCTTGTGTCCATAACAACAACCCAAACATCAGCAACAGGTTAAAAGCCGTGGACCGGATAAAAAAGTCATTTTTAAAAAACAAGATACCTGTTAACCCGATGACATGAAACAAGAACGCTAAAGATGTTGCGATTTGATATTTGGAAAATCTTTTGATCACTGGTTATGTTGCTTTTTTAAATAGTCTTCCACTTTTGGAAAAGCAATTTTGAACCACTCAGTATATTTTTGCGGATGTGTTTGCAAGGAATGTTTTATTTCATCAATTGATTTATAACAATAATCACTCACTTCATCCTCATTCGGAAATATCTCTCCTTCATAACGGCCCACAAATACATGATCAAATTCATATTCAGTCAGCCCGTTCTCAAATGCAACTTTATAGGTAAAATCAAATATTTTATTCAGGCGGATGCTGATTCCCATTTCTTCCTTCAGGCGGTTTTCTGCTGCTACCAGTGTTTCTTCTCCCGGTTGGGGATGGCTGCAACAAGCATTTGTCCACAATCCTGAACTGTGGTATTTTTTAAGCGCCCTTTTGTGTAAAAGTACTTCTCCTTTATTGTTGAAAACAAAAACGCTAAAAGCCCTGTGTAACAGGGCTTTTTGATGTACTTCCATTTTTTCCATCGTACCTACAGGCTCGTCCCGTTCATCAACCAAAATCACTTCCATATTATCTTCTCATTTTAAAATATATTGAACTGGTTCCTCAACCCCGCTTTAGCAACGATGAACGCCTTTCCATAATTTGGTATACGTATGCGTTGTTCCAGGATACTGTCTGGTGTAGTTCTTTTGATTTTTTTAAACAGCGATAAGTAATATTTATACGCTACATAAACGCCAAACCTTGCTTTGACGGGCAATTCCAAAATCCCTTCGTAAGCATTTATAAAATCCTGCGCAATATCATCTTCGATCTGCTTTTTCATAGAAGTTGTAAAATTTTTAAAATCAACTTCCGGAAAATATGACCTGTTCAATTGTTCATAATCTGCTTTTACATCGCGTAAAAAATTAACCTTTTGAAAAGCTGCACCCAATGCCTGGGCGGAAGGTTTTAATTTCTCGTACATTTCCCTGTTACCTTCGCAAAAAACATAGAGACACATGAGTCCTACAACTTCAGCACTTCCATAAATATATTCACGGTAACCATTGCTGTTATATTCAGTTTTACTGAGATCCATTTCCATGCTTTTAAAGAAAGCCTCGATCAGGTTATGGCTGATATTGTAATTTTTTACAGTTTTCTGAAAACTGTGCAGGATCGGATTCAGGCTGATCCCCCTTTCAATGGCCGAATAAGTTTCATTTGTGAACTCAACCAGTAATTCTTTTTTATTGTACTCATGAAATGTATCAACAATCTCATCTGCAAATCGTACAAATCCATAAATATTATAGATGGGCGTACGAAGATCATTGTGCAGTAATTTTATTGCACTGCTGAAAGAAGTGCTGTACTTCTCTGTGGCAGCTTTACTGCACTGTTCACATAGTTCATGAAAAAGCTTTATCATGTATCCTTAACTTTGCTTTAATAAAATTTCATTTATCCAATTACGTTTCTTCAATCCACTTTGGATCTCAACCATAATTTTTAACCACTTCCTTTGCTACAACCTCTCCACTGATCAAACTCGGTGGCACTCCCGGCCCCGGAACTGTTAATTGACCGGTGTAAAATAAGTTTTTTATTTTAATACTCCTGCAGGAAGGCCTTAAAACTGCTGTTTGCATCAAAGTATTTGCCAACCCGTATGCATTGCCCTTGAATGAATTGTAGTCTGTTATAAAGTTATTTACAGAATAATTTTTTTTATATACAATATTATTTCTAATTGACTGCCCCGTTTTATTTTCAAACCTGGTCATAATCTTTTCAAAATAGCGATCCCTTAATTCCTCGGTATCGGCTTCTAACCCGGAGGCAACCGGGATAAGAAAAACCATATTGTCACAACCCGGAGGAGCAACTGTTTCATCTGTTACCGATGATAAAGAAAGATAAAAAAGCGGATCAGCCGGCCACTTTTTTGTTGTATAGATCTCCTTACCGTGTTCATCAAAATCGGCATCAAAAAACAACGAATGATGGGGCACGCCTTCCAGTTTTTTATTTAACCCGATATAATATAAAAGGCAGCTTGGAGCCATTAGTCTTTTGTCCCAATATTCTTCGCTGTACGTTCTGCAATTTTCAGGCAACAGTTTGGTTTCAATAAAATGATAATCCGCTGAACCAATCACTACATCCGCATCAAAAATAATATTCGTGTTTTGAGATCCGGGATTTGATATTTGTGCAACAACAGACCTGGCTTTTTTTTCTTCAACTTTTATTTCTGTAACGTTGTGGTTGAAACAGAATTTAACACCGAGTTCTTTTGCCAGTTTATACATACCATCCACTACTTCATACATTCCTTTTTTGGGATACCAGGTTCCTAATTTTATATCCGCATAATTCATCAGGCTGTACAATGCCGGTGTGTCTTTTGGCAGGGCTCCCAGGAACAAGACCGGAAATTCCATCAACTGACGGAGTTTTGGGTGCTTGAAAAATTTGCCAATGTGCTTTTCAATTGATGTAAATACATCCAGTTTAAAAACACCCCTGATGGTTTCCCAATCCAGAAATTCTGTTAGTGATAGCCCTGGTTTATAAACAAGTTTATTGATCCCAACTTCGTATTTGTAAAGAGCTTCTTTTAAAAATGCGTCCAGCTTTGCTGCGCTGCCTTTTTCAATGCTTTCAAATAATATTTTAAGAGCTTCGTATTCTGCCGGTATATCGGTTTGAGCATCGTGCCAATAAATACGATAAGAAGGGTCTAACCTGTGCAGTTCGTAATATTCTGAAACTTTTTTCCCAAAACTGGCAAAATACCTTTCAAACACATCCGGCATCCAGTACCAACTTGGGCCCATATCAAAACTGTAACCATTGGCCACCAGTTTCCTGGCCCTGCCACCCGGCATGCTGTGTTTTTCAAGCACAGTTACATCCCAGCCGGCTTTTGCCATAAATGATGCTGCCGACAAACCAGAAAATCCACTACCTATAACTACAACTTTTTTCACCGTGCAAAATAAAGCTATTGAGATTTAAAAATGCCAAATTAATATCGGCCTTCATTTAAAACCTGCTTAGCTGTTCCTTTAATAATTTTCGTGCAAAATGTATCCTGCTCTTGATGGTTCCCAAAGGTTCCTTCAAACTGTCTGCAATTTCATTGTATTTATACCCCTCAAAATACATTACAAAAGGAAGTTTAAATATATCGGGCAGGTTTTCAATAGATGCTTTCATGTCTTTTAGGGAAAGGTTCAATTCTGCGGTATTAGAAACTGCATGCTGGTTATAATCAAGCAAATAATCATTTTCTGTATTGTCAAATATAGTATTCTGCCTGGAACGTTTGCGATAGTTGTTTATAAAGATATTGCGCATGATCGTATACATCCATGCTTTTATGTTTGTACCAACATTGTATTTATCCCTGTTTGCAAGAGCCCTGAACAAAGTTTCCTGCATGAGATCTTTTGCCGATTCGTTGTCACGGGTGAGTGAAAATGCAAATGGCTTTAGGTAGTCTGAGTTGCTAATCAGTAATTGATCAAATTCAAGTGTAGACATAAAATTTTGTTTAACTGTTGATACTGTAAAGTTAAACAATAAATTTGAATGTCCAAACATTGACCGGCATATTTTTTTTGTTAAATATTTGCTAAGATCAGAGGGTGGCTACAAATTGCATTACTTCAGGGAAGGACCTTTTGAAATATACAGGCGGCTGTATCTTTTTCTCATATGTATTGGTAAGAAGGCCCGATATGACTGTTGGTGTTTTAGGAAATTTTTTACTGATATTCTCCAGGAACTTATCAAAATTAAAATTTTTACCAACCGTTGTCAGGTGGCTGTAGAGATAATCTGGCTTTTTAAGATTTACCACATATTCAACATCTTTCATTGGAATATTGGTACCCAGGTAAATTACAGAAGCTCCGCGTTTTTTCAGCAAATAATACATAAACAGGAGCCCCAGTTCATGATGTTCACCTTCAGGCAGAAAAAGTAATATTGATTTATCCAGTGCCAAGGCAGGCGTTGCTGATTCAATACCAACGATGAGTTTTTGGCGGATAATATTTGTTACAAGGTGCTCCTGTGCTGGGTTTATATGATTTGTCATCCACAGTATCCCTATCTTTTCAAGGTATGGAAAAAC
>JAYSWW010000173.1:0-1904 GCA_043717805.1 Ferruginibacter sp. | reverse complement strand
TTGCTTTCGTAAGTGTTGTAATCAAAGGAACCAACACAGGAGTTGTAACTGATATTGACGGGCAGTTTTCTTTTAACTTTTTGCCGAAGCAGGCTGTTTTAGTGATCAGTTATATCGGGTATAAGACAAAAGAATATACACTGGGAAAAAGCAGCCCATCAATGCTGGCTATCAAAATAGAGCGAACAGAAAGTCAATTGGAAAACGTCATCATATCAACTGCTGAGAATCCTGCGCACAGGATCATAAAACTTCTCCAACGGAACAAAAAATACAATGACCCGGAATTCCAGCAATCTTTTAAATACGATGCATATACGATCGCTGCGTTGTCTGCAGGTAACCGGTTCTGGAATATGAATAAGAGTGATACTTCGAGACAAAAAAAACAATCAATGAATAAATTGGTTGAAAAAGCCAAAGATACTTCAGGAGATAAATTATCATTTGAACTGGCACGAAGATTTAAAGAAAATTATCTGATGCTTACAGAATCCTTCACAGAACGTATATTCCGTTTTCCCAACCAGACAAAAGAAACGGTATTGGCCACAAAAGTATCGGGAATAAAAAATGCAGCATTCGGGATCACTGCTTCCGATTTCCAGCCATTTGGTTTTTACAAAGATTACCTGCAAATGAATATGGATTCCTATGTTAACCCGGTGATTGATGGAAGTATAAATATGTATAAATTCAGGCTCAGGGAAACTTTGTTGCATGAAAAGGATACAACCTTTATCATCAGCTTCGAACCAAGGCAGGGAAAGAATTTCAACGGATTGTCCGGGGTACTTTATGTCAACTCTGACGGATATGCGATTGAAAATGTAATTGCTTCCCCTGCTGATGAATCAGGTTTGATATTTACATTCAGGCTACAGCAAAAATATGAAAGAGCAAAGGGAAAATGGTTTCCGGCTCAATTGAATACGACCCTGTCACAAAAAGACCTGGCAACTGATTCAGTGATATTGTTTTGGGATTCGCGTTCATATATAACCGATGTAAATTTTGATAAACAGTTTCGCCGTTCAGATTTTTCAGATGTACAACTTGAATACCATCCGCTGGCAGGCAGGAGGCCTGATTCTGCCTGGAATATCTTGCGGGCAGATACCCTGAATCAAAAAAGCAGGATGACCTATGAAACTTTTGAAATGCTGCCTGCAAAATATAAGAATATGATCGGCAAGGCAAACAAAGCAATACAATTATTAACCACAGAAGGATTACCATATAGAAAAATTGATATCCCTTTTAAATACATTCTTTCCGGAATAAATAAATATGAAAGCTTTAGGCTTGGCGGCGGTTTTCAAACAAATGCAACATTCAGTAAATGGTTATCAGTTGGCAGCTATGCAGGTTATGGATTGCGTGACAAGTCATGGAAATACGGCGGAAATATAAAGTTAGAAATTAAGCAAAGAACTGGCACAACGATCCGGTTAAGTTATATCCGTGACATCATTGAACCCGGAAATGTTGATTATTTTATACGAAATGGATCTGTATTTTCCAACCAGTCGTTGCGAAATTTATTGAGAGCAAGGATGGATAGTGTTGAACAATTCAGGATTGACTTTAGCACAAAGATCCGCCCGGATTTTCAATCAGATATTTGGTTATTGAAAGAACAACGTGACCCGGCGGGTTATGATTATGAATTCAGAAATGGCAATAAGTCTTTAACCCATTTTCGCAATACTGAACTTGGAATTGGACTCAGGTTTGCACACGGTGAAAGTTTTACACGAATGGGAAGTACCAAATTCAGAACCAAACCGGCCACAACCCAATTGTTAATCCAGTTTTCAAAAGGGATGAAAGATTTTTTGAACGGAGATCTTGATTATACAAAAGTTGCCATCCAGTTCAATCATAGTTTTCATTTCAAAAGA
>JAYSWW010000172.1:0-1913 GCA_043717805.1 Ferruginibacter sp. | reverse complement strand
TCAGCACCAAAATATATTTTTCCATCCCTCATACCCAGGTGATCGTAATGTGCAGTAAGATAAACATATTCATCTTTTTTATCTGTTCCTTCCAGTATACCGATCACATTGCTCGCATTGATAATAGTGCGGTATTTATCAAAAAAGAATGATGTAATGCCTGCTGTTTCAAATAGCTGTTCTTTTTTAAACGGGATATTGCTCTTGGCATATTTTATTAGGCTGTCTGAATTGTTGCCTAAAATATTTTTTGCAAAAGCATGGCTGAGAATTGCATAGTTCAATCCTTTATCTCCTGTGTTTCGTGGAAAATAAACGTTTGTTTTTTTACTGTTTTCTGTAAAACGTTGGTTAAATGTTTCCTGCATTGGGTTTAAGATAAAAACTCCTGAGGCTCCTTTTTTTGCAGCAAGCGCAAGTTTTTTTGATAAACCCGGGTAAGACCAGTCACTGCTTTTGGTACTTCCCGAGATCAGATATTTCCCTTCTGTTTTTGGTTCTCCTAAAAAAATGACAACTGTTTTTCCGGTTACATCAAGCGAAGCGTAATCATTGTAGTTTATGTCTTCGATGCCATATCCGGCAAAAACAATTTGTTTACTGGAAAAATTACCTGTTTCATTCGTATTGACCGGGCTGATATAATCGGTTCCATATTCAGGAACAGAATTACCAACCAATAATTTACAACTCAGCAGGCTGTCTTTGTACAATGGATAAAATTGTTGGTAGCCGTTCATACCTGCTGCTGTTTTAAGCCCGATGGCTTTAAATTGTGTTTCGATATAGGCGGCTGCCTTCCGCTGTCCTTTAGTTCCGGTTTCCCTACCCTGCATAGAATCACTGGCAATGATGGTTAATTGTTTTTTGAGATCATTGATGGTAATAACGGATGCATATTTAGTTGCATCATTGTTTTGTGCAAAGGTTAGAACACACTGAAGCAACAATGAGATGAGAGAAAGTATTTTCATAAAACGTATATATTTTAGGCAAAATAATAAAAGCACAGAAGTTTTGTCATTCTTTTTTATGAACGGCGGATGGGAGAATTAATAAAGTATAGGAATTATCTAATACAGTTAAAATAGTTCTGCCGTTTAAGAAAATTGTAATACTGAAATAACCGAAACCTGTTGCCAATGAATTTAAAACGAATATAAAAGGTTGAATAAAACAATCCGGGTTTGCCGGATTGTTTAATGTTATTTGTTTGTACAATTTCAAGAAGAAATTTTTTCAACCCTGGCTTCATGCCTCCCTCCTTCAAATGCAGTGTTCATAAAAACATCTAACATTTTTTCTGCATCACCATCTCTTACGAACCTGGCCGGGATACAAATGATATTTGCATTGTTGTGTTTGCGGGCAAGCTCTGCAAGTTCTTCGCCCCAGCAGATAGCAGCTCTTATTCCTTTGTGTTTGTTAGCAGTTATAGCAACTCCATTTGCGCTGCCGCAAAGTAAAATACCAAAAGAAGCCCTTCCGTTTTCAACGGCCAATGCAACAGGATGAGCAAAATCAGGATAGTCAACGGAGTCTTTATTGTAAGTGCCAAAATCTTCATAAACCATTTCTTCTCCTTCTAAAAAAGATATCAGGTCTTCCTTGCAATCAAAACCTGCATGATCGCACCCGATGGCAATAGGTTTTGTTTTATCAAAAGTATACATAATTTAAATTGATGGTTGTTGAATAAATGATATTTGTTTTACACAATTCAATTTCTTTTACAAATTTAAAACAATATCAATTATCATTTATTTTATTATCTGTTTAATCAGCTCCATTCTTTTTCTTCTTTGGCTTTTTGTTTGTCAACACGTGCACAAAGAATTACACTTATTTCATATAAGAAAAGCAAAGGAATGGCAACAATGGTCTGGCTGGTCCAATCGGGAGAAGGAGTAATG
>JAYSWW010000171.1:0-1915 GCA_043717805.1 Ferruginibacter sp. | reverse complement strand
GAGCCGCAAAAGTGAGGAAAAACATTCAACGAAGCGGGCAATTTTCAAATGAAATAAAGTTTACTGATTTGTTGACTGATTTATGACAAACTGAATTGTATCGGTTCACAAAACAGGAATAAATCCTCTGAAACGCAGGCTGGCAGCGGGTTAAAAAATTTTTAAAAGGGTTAGGGTTTTGTTAAGTTCCTGACTTATTTTTGCGCCTGACTAACTGATTTTATCCACATTTTTCAGTATCAATTGCGTCTATGATTCCTTGTAAACTAACCGGCCAAAGACTGACAATTTTATTTCTCTCACTTTTCGTTTTTTCTGTTGTAAATATTTCGGCACAGGATGGTAAAGCTCTGTTTAACAGCAAATGTGCCAGTTGCCACCAGTTAGACAAAAATGTAACCGGGCCCATGCTCAGGGGAATACTTGATAAAGACCCTTATAATGGAGATACAAAAAAAATACATCAATGGGTCAGGAATGTAAATACAATGATTGCTTCAGATCCTCATTACACGGCTTTGAAGGCAACGTTTGGATCGGTAATGACTCAATTTGATGAAACAACTTTACCGGATAAAGATCTTGATGCAATTATAAAATATACAAGCGAACCTTTAGTAACAGCAGCCCCGGGTCCAAATGGCAATACTCCTAAAACCGATAACAACAACGCTGTCATCTTCGGAGTGATCTCACTCATCCTGGCCATCATTGCCCTGATATTAATGCAGGTGAACAGCAACCTGAAAAAGATGAGTGATGATGCGGAAGGCATCATGCGTCCTGACCCGGTTCCTTTTTTTAAGAATAAAGTTTACATAGCGATGGTTGCGATCCTTCTTTTTGTAGTTGGAGGATATTATGTTACAAAGGGAGCTATTGGATTTGGTCGTCAGAAAGGGTATCAACCGGTTCAGCCTATTTATTATTCTCATAAAGTACATGCCGGCATCAACCAGATCAACTGCTTATATTGCCACGGTTCGGCATGGGACAGTAAAACGGCAGGTATTCCCGCTGTGAATATTTGTATGAATTGTCATAAAGGGATCAATGAATATGTAAAAGGCCCGAAACTTTATAATGAAAATGGGGATGAAATAAACGGAACTGCAGAGATCGCCAAACTTTATAAAGCTGCGGGATTCGATCCTAAGAATGCCGCAAAATGGGATCCTTCAAAGGCAACTTCAATT
Organism: Ferruginibacter sp.; assembly: GCA_043717805.1. Classification (GTDB taxonomy): domain Bacteria; phylum Bacteroidota; class Bacteroidia; order Chitinophagales; family Chitinophagaceae; genus Ferruginibacter. Next base: position 719 of record JAYSWW010000171.1, on the reverse strand, counting down.
CAATGGGTTAAAATCCACAATCTGCCCGACCATGTTTATTTCAACCATTCACAACATATAAGAGCCGGTAAAGTTCAGTGTCAGACCTGTCATGGTGAAATAACTGCAATGGATGAAGTAAAGCAGGTTTCTGAATTGAGTATGGGTTGGTGCATCAACTGTCATCGTGAGACAAAAGTGGATTTTGATTATAGCGAAGGAAAAGGAAATAAGTTTTACAGCATTTATGAAAAATTTCATAATGATATAAAAGCAGGAAAAATGGATAGTGTGACTGTAAAAGATATCGGCGGACTGGAATGTCAGAAATGTCATTATTAAAGCAAATATGAAAATTAGAAAGTGTGAAAATGTGAAAATTTATTACTGCTGATCAAGGTTTTAAATTTCCACATTTTCACACTTCCACATCTTCACATTATAAAAACTATGAGCAACAAGTATTGGCAAAGTTTCGGCGAAGTGAATGACCCGGAGAATTATAAAGACCGGTCACAGGATGAATTCCGGGAGGAATTGCCTTTTGAAGGCTTTGATGATAAAGGATTGATTGATGCCAAAGCTCCACGCCGTGATTTTTTAAAATATCTTGGTTTCAGCACTGCGGCCGCAACGCTGGCTGCCAGTTGCAAGATCCCGGTTAACCATGTTATTCCTTATGCAAACAAACCCGAAAACCTGATTCCGGGTGTTGCAAAATATTATGCTACTACTTATGT
>JAYSWW010000018.1:0-6143 GCA_043717805.1 Ferruginibacter sp. | reverse complement strand
GGCCAATACAGCAGCCATTGATGTAGATATTAAAAAAGATGTACGAACTGTTTATTACCAGCTTTGGTATTTACAGGATAAGCAACAATTGTTTCACCGCTTAGACAGTATATACAAATCATTGAATGATGCAGCAACACTAAAAGTAAAAACCGGCGACAGTCCTGGGTTAGATAGCATCGCAGCCAATGTACGGATGAGTGAACTACAGGCATTGCTTCAACAGATCGACAAAGAAATTCAGATTGAACAGCAATCATTCATGCAATTGCTTAACACAACTGAACCGATGTTGCCAGTAATGTCTTCTTTAGAAAAATTAGCATTACCCATTGCAATTAATGATACAACTCATCCTTTGCTGGCTTTGCAATCGCAAAACATCCATATTGCTAATGCAGGGATCGCTGTTATTAAAAATGAAAATAAACCTGAGTTTTCAGGCCGTATTTTTACCCAGCGTTTATGGGGAGCAAAAGATCCTTACACTGGGTTCTCTGTAACAGCAGCCATCCCTTTGTTTGGTGCAAATGCCTACCGCAATAAAGTAAAAGTTGCACAGGCAGAAATGGCAGTTCAGCAAAAGCAATATGAATATGGCAAACAGGTATTCACAACCCGGCAAATTCAATTACAGCAAGGAGTAGAAAAAAACAACAGCTTGCTGTCTTTTTATGAAACAGCTGGATTAAAACAGGCAGATGAAATCATCAAAGCTGCTTCACTTGCTTACCGTGCCGGTGAAATAAGCTTTGCAGAATTATCACAATTCTTAACACAAGCCATAGAAATTCAAAAGAGTTACCTGGAAAATCTGAATGGATATAACCAGTCAGTCATTCAGTATTATTATTACATCAATCAATAAAATAAATATAGATGAAGAAGTTATTAATAACTGCAATCATGTTTTCAAACCTCATTATTCTTATTTCCTGTGGAAGCAATGGTAATATGGAACCAGCCAAAGAAGAAGAGGTTAAGCCGGAGGAGAAACATGAAAGTGAAAACCCCAATACTGCTACACTTACCGATGAGCAGATAAAAAGCATTGGCATAAAATTAGGAACTATTGAAGAAAAACAATTAACGGCTTCACTCAAAACAAATGGTGTGCTGAAAGTTCCCAATCAAAACAAAGCCAGTGTAAACTCCATCTATAGTGGTGTTATAAAATCTTTGCTGGTACAGCCTGGCAATATTGTAAGAAAAGGGCAAACCATTGCTACAATTGCCAATCCTGAATTCATACAGGCGCAAAGTGAATACCTGAATGTAACAACAAAAATCTTATTGGCGGAGCTTGAAGTAAAAAGGCAAAAGGAATTGAATGCCGGTAACGCCGGTGCATTGAAAAACTTGCAGTCAGCAGAGACTGAATTAAGAACCCTGCGTACAGTTAAATCAACATTGCAGCAGCAAATACAGTTGATGGGTATCAATCCTTCTATGCTTTCAAATGGTAAATTAATTTCTGTATTATCTGTTACAAGTCCCATCAATGGCGTAGTAAGTAATGTAATGGTAAAAATGGGCAGCTATGTAGACCTGACCACTGTTGTAGCCGAAATAGTAGATAACAACCAGTTGCACCTTGACCTGTTTGTGTATGAAAAAGATCTGCCTAAACTAAAGAATAACCAGACTATTCACTTTACAGTGACCAATAATCCTGATAAGGAATATGATGCACAGATCTATTCATTGGGCTCTTCTTTTGAAGGGGAAAGCAAAGCTATTACGGTTCATGCAATGGTAAAAGGTGATAAAACCGGATTGATCGATGGGATGAATGTAACTGCTGCTGTCAGCTTAGACAAGGCAACAGTTCCGGCCGTACCCAATGATGCCATTGTTACAGTAGATGGGCAGGATTATATTTTTATGTTGGTAGATGCTGAAGTCAAAGAGGCGGATAATAGTAAGGATACTGTTAAACTTAACGCCAAAGATCAAAAAGACATAGAAGAAAAGGGATTAACGTTTGAAAGGGTTGCAGTAGCGAAAGGCACCAGCGATGTAGGTTATACAGAAATCACATTGCTTAAAGAAATTCCAAAAGGAGCAAAGATCGTTACCAAAGGAGCATTCTTTGTTTCGGCAAAGATGACCAATATTGAAGAAGAATAAAAAATCTAATTGTATTAATACTTGGAGCAGGAGGTATTGTTACTTTTTTGGGAAGCGGTAATTGCTGACGTTGGTGTAGCTTTACTGGCAATATTGAATGCGGTCAGGATACAAAGGATAAAGATCTAACTCAAAACCTACTGTTACTTTAAAAAACGTTTAAGTTTTTTTAAGGTTTAAGGTGTTTAAGACGTTATGGTTTTAAAGAATATTGAACGACGTAAACAATTTCAAACCTCTTAAACGACAGTAAACCTATAAAATATAAACCGGGCCTGAAATAACCAGGCCCGGTTTATAAAAATCAACTTTTTTATTCCTTAATAACTTTAAGGCTTTGTTTGTTGTTAGCCTGAGTTGCCTGTACTATGTATATTCCTGGTTTAAGGTCTTTACCAAACCTGTACTGCTTAAGACTGGTTCCTTCCGCAACAAATACTTTCCTGCCAAACATATCGGTTACTATGATAGAAACTTTGTCATTGTAGTTACCAGCCAATACCAATGTAAATTCTGTGTTACTTGGATTGGGATAAGCCTGGATCGTAAAAATGTCATTTGCCACATCATACCCGATTTTTGTTCTTGAGTTTGCAATAGGAGGCGGGGGGCAATTTGGTCCCACAACAATATTCAATAAAGAACCCACACATGTTTTTGAATCTCTCACATAACCAATATAATTTCCTGCTGTAAGCCCGGTAAAAATTGTACTGCTCTGAAACGTGGTCCCGTTAAGGCTGTACATATATGGTCCGGTTCCTCCTGTTCTGAATAATTGTATAGAGCCATTAGCAGATGTGCAATTTCCTGCAGCGGCAGCATAAGCTGTAACAACAACTGGATTTGTATTAATAGTTACACTTACCTGGCTTACACAACCCTTGGAATCTTTCACATAACCGGTATAGTTACCTGCCCCCAAACCGTTGAATGATTTGCCCGGTTGAAAGTTCACATTATCCAGGCTAAAGCTGTAAACGGCAACACCGCCACCTGCATTCAATTGAATGGTGCCGTCATTTACGCAACTGCTCGTATTAGTTTTACTTGCAGTTATTGTAAGTGCAGGGCCCTGGGAAACTGAAACAGGTATAAAGCCAATACAATTTTTTGAATCTTTCACATAACCGATATAATTTCCGGCAGCCAGGTTCATGAATATATTACTGGATTGATAAGTGATATTATCGATGCTATAAGAATAAGAAGGCATTCCCCCCAATTTGTAAAGTTCTATTGATCCATTATTGATACAAACACTGGAAGGCCTGGAATAGGCTGTTACAGTAACCGGGGGAGTTGATGCTACGGTAACAGATTTAGTACTTGTACAACCTGCCGCATCTTTCACATAAGCCGTATAAGTACCTTCGGAAAGGTTTGGAAAAGTATTGCCGGGCTGATAATTTGATCCATCAAGACTGTAAGAATAAGGCAATACGCCTGCATTACCATACAATATGATTGAACCTGTATTGGCACATGATGAGCTGTTGGTTCCGCTGTTTGTAATATAAACAGAAAAGGCATATGCAATATGTATATCTGATATACTCTCAGCACATCCCAGATCATCGCTAACAGTGAATTTATAAAAACCGATCGGTAACGCTGAAATAGACGATACGCTACCTGCTGAATAACCATTGGAACCTGTCCAGCTGTAAGTATATGGAAATGATCCACCAGTGCACGTTGACGTAATAGAGCCATCATTTGTACCACCGCAAACGCTCACATTTGTTTTAACAATGGTTGTTGCCGGAGGAGCATTTACTGTTAGAATAAAAGTTTTTACGATTCCTGTGCAACCATTGGCTGAAGGAGTAACAGCAATATTTGCAACCTGGTTAAGGGTACTTAAATTTGTTGCAATAAATGACGGGATACCACCCGTACCAGTTGCTGCAAGTCCTATACTTGTATTATCATTGGTCCAGGTATAAGTAGTTCCACTTACCACTCCGGAAAAACTGATCATCGTAGTTGAACTCCCCTTACACAACACCTGGTTTATGGGATCATTAACCATGGGTGTTGGATTTACCAAAACATCAATTTGTGACCTGGGGCTTTCACAAATATCTGTTGATGAAACATAGTACGATTTTGTTCCTGCAGTTAATGTAGAAGGAGTGGGTGCCAAAGATGAGCCGGTTCCACCTGTTGAAGTTGTGTACCATAATAATGAAGTACCACTTGCTGTAAGTTGTGCTGCTGTTTCTTCCTGGCAATATATGACCGGGCTGATCACTGATGGAGCAGCAGTTCCGCATACACCCAAAATATCTTGTCCGCGAACAACGATATTTGAGAATAAAAGATTTATAGTAAAGAAGGCAATTAAAAAAATTGACCTCTTAAAAGAATGTAACGATGTTTTCATAAAGTAAAATTTAATATTTGAGAGATTTGTTTGATAAGAATCAATAATATTCGAGGGGGCGGTTATTGAGTTCAGATAAAAGTTTAAGAATAATTAATTTTTAAATTATTGAATAAACCCTGAAAAGTATTAAGCCTCTTTTGAATATGACTGAAGAATTTGTAATGCGAAGTTCAATTCATTTTACTTTTAACAGTTACACAATGTTCTATATTAATTACATCAATCACACATTGCCTGTTTTAATAACACTCTAGTTTCTGAACGGCATTTCCATTACTTCACATGATTTATAACGAAAATTCAGCATTTGGGTTATTCTATATTTAAAAGGAAAAAAAATATTAGTTTTGTTTATAATCAATTTTGTATGAAAAAAATTACTGGTACAATCGTTTTACTTTGTTTGTTTTGTTTTAAATCATTTGCCGAAGAAGGTATGTGGCTTCCACAACTGCTGCAGGCACTGAATGAAAAAGACATGAAGAAGATGGGCATGAAAATAAGTGCAGCAGATATTTACAATATTAGTAAAGCCAGCCTGAAAGATGCCATTGTAAGTTTTGGTGGTTTTTGCACTGCAGAAGTTATTTCCGATAAAGGATTGTTGCTTACCAATCACCACTGTGGATTTGATGCCATCCAAAATCATTCTTCAGTTACAAATAATTATATTCAAAATGGTTTCTGGGCATACAACTATGGCCAGGAATTACAGAACCAGGGCTTGTTTGCAACTTTCATTGTCCGCATCGAGGAAGTAACAAAACAGGTACTTGAAAACGTTTCTTCAACCCTTTCAGAACCAGAAAGGCAAAGCCAGGTTGATAAAAACATCAATCAACTTAAAAAAGATTTTAAAAAAGAATCTTACGAAGACCTGCTGGTTCGCCCCTTCTTTGATGGAAATAAATATTTCATTTTTGTTACAAAAACATACAAGGATATTCGTTTGGTTGGTGCCCCACCCTCTTCCATTGGTAATTTTGGTAAGGATACTGATAACTGGATGTGGCCCAGGCATACCGGTGATTTTTCTATGTTCAGGATATATGCCGACAAGGATAACAATCCGGCAACGTTTTCACCGGATAATGTTCCTTACAAACCAAAGCGATCACTAAAAATTTCATTGGATGGGGTAAAGGAAGGAGATTTTACCATGGTATTCGGCTTTCCGGGCAATACAAAAGAATACCTGACTGCTGCAGCAGTAAAGCAGATCATGACAGTAAATGACCCTGCCAAAATTGAAATAAGAGCAAAGGCATTACAGGTACTGATGGGCTTTATGCGTTCTGATGAACACATCAAAATTCAATATGCTGCAAAATACGCCGGCATCGAAAATTCATATAAAAAATGGCAGGGAGAAGTGCTCGGATTGACATCAAAAAACGGGGTGCAAAAAAAACTGGATTATGAAAACATTTTCATGCAGCGGGTAAATTCAAATGCTGACTGGAAAAATAATTATGGGAATTTACTCAAAGATCTTTCAAAAGCTTATGATGATATTCAACCATACAGTTATGCCAGGGATTACATCAATGAGATCTTACCAAAAATTGAAATATTTGGTATTGCTGCTGACATGAATTCGTTGGTTACAGCTTTTAATAAA
>JAYSWW010000170.1:0-4947 GCA_043717805.1 Ferruginibacter sp. | reverse complement strand
TGGCCGGGCATCACCGAAAGGAATTGTCAAAAGGTTTCAGGCTTACCACGAATAACCGCATGGAACTGATGGCAGTAATTGCCGGACTGCAGGCCTTGAAGAAAAATAGCATTCCCGTTACCGTTTATTCCGACAGCCAGTATGTTGTGAATGCGACCAATAAGGGCTGGCTAAATAACTGGATCAAAACAAATTTCAAAGGTGGGAAAAAAAATAAGGATCTATGGACCCAATATTATGAGTTGTCACAATCATTCAATATTAAGTTTGTATGGGTTAAAGGTCATGCAGACAATCCTTATAACAACCGTTGTGATGAACTGGCAACAAGTGCAGCTGATGGAAAGGGGTTGCACGTAGATGAGGGGTATGAAAGTTTATAGTTTTTAGTTCATAGTTATTAGTTTATTAAACTTCGGAATTTAAAACCTTAAACCTTAAACCTTTCAACCTTCAACCTTCAAACTTCAACCTTCCACCATCATAAAAACAAAAAAGCCACCAGTAATTGCTGATAGCTTTCTTAAAGTTTTTCAAAACAGTTATTAAGCCAATGCCTGTTTTTTTATAACATAATGATTAACCAGGTAATATGCCCCGAATAAAACTCCGCTGTAAACCAGGTCGGCAACTAGGCTGATCTTCAAAAAGGGCAATGCCTGAATGTAACATTGCAGGAATCCTGATGCATCGGATGAATAAGTATGATAGATCGGGTTGTCCAATATAAAGAAAGAAAGATTTGAAAGAATAAAGAAGATCACTGATGAAGCAATTGAAAAACCAAATACATTGACAACATTGATCTTTTTCAGGTTAAATGCAAAGAAAGTTATAAGTGCCAGGATACCATAACCTACCAATTGGCCCCAGCCCCAAAAACCCGGTGCAATGTCGAATACTTCAAACATGATATCGGATAAGAACATAGATACAATGGGTAATACAAATGCCAGCCTTTTGTCTTTAATGACCGCACCGGCAAAAATGGCCATCCCGATGATAGGGCTGAAATTATTCGGGTACATAATAACCCTTGATATGGCTGCTGCGAGTATCAATAAAACAGCAAGAATTATATTGGATGTTTGTTGTTTGTTCATTTTTCTGATTGTTTGTGCAAAAATAAGCAATAAATATTTTCTTTCAACATCCTTATAAAAGCTTTTATCCTCAGTTTGTTGATTCGTCTAAATGGTTAATTTTATTGAATGGCAAAGCACAATCTTACAGGTAAGTCAGGAGAGATCCTTGGAATGGAATATTTTATTAATAATGGCTATGAAATATTACACCGGAACTGGCGCCATAAACACTGGGAAGTGGATTTGATCGCATCCCTCAACGGTATATTGCATTTTATTGAAGTAAAAACAAGAACTTCTTTAAAATATGGCTATCCGGAAGAAAGTGTGGATACAAAAAAGATCAGGTTTTTGATCAATGCCGCTGAAGAATATCTTTACCAGAATACTCAATGGCAGCGCATTCAGTTTGATGTGCTGTCTATCAATATCAAAGAAGATGGTCTGGTTGATTATTTTTTGATCCAGGATATATACTTATAAGAGTTGATTCTTTACATCAGTCTCCTGAGCCTTTACGATTGTAAAAAAGGCTTACATGTATTAAACAGAACCTTCAACCATCAATTTGATCTTCTCTACCATTTTGAATGTAGCCGGGCAATAGTCAATATTTTGTTTGTGCACGTGTGCATATTCGATCCATTTCTTTTTGGCCAGGTGGGGGAAACCCGAACAGTCTGCCGGCCTGATGGCATAAATAGAACACTTATTATCCTTTAAATTCAAAAACTGGCAGGGTTCTGATTTATTCACCAGGTCTTTGTTGCTGTCTTTTTTCAGCCATTGTTTTCTGAATGCTTCAGGAGTTTGGTTAAAATGTGCTGAAATTCTTTTCAGATCTTTCGTTGTAAAAGTAGGCGTCATTTTTTTACAACAATTTGCACAGGAGAGGCAATCGATCTCTGCCCAAACCTCGGGCTCAACCAGGGCAGTCAGTTTATCAATGCCTCTTGGAGGATTCTTTTCTGTACGGTTTAAAAAACTACGGAATGATTTTCTATGCAGTGAGAGTTTCTTTCTGAAAGACCTGAAGTTTACGGGAAGCATGAAAGTTTTTGAGTTATTAAAAATATTTAGGTAGCGAAAATAATGTTTAATTAAATTGTACAATCATTGTAATTGAAAAAAGGGAGTAATTTATGTGGGAAGCGTATAAAAAAGGGTATAAAGCCTGGTTGCAGCTTGAAAAATCACTCGCAGACAATTCAGTTCAGGCTTATCTTCAGGATGTTGAGAAACTGACCAGCTACCTGGCATCTGTAAATGATCTTAAGAAACCGGGTGAAGTGAAACTGAAAGACCTGGAAGAATTTGTAAAATGGATCCATGGACTTGGTATGACAGCAACTTCACAGGGAAGGATCATTTCCGGATTGAGGAGCTTTTATAAATATTGTTTGCTGGAGCAAATAAGCGAAACAGATCCTACTGTTTTACTGGAAGCTCCAAAACACAAACGCCTGTTGCCCGACATACTCAGTTTTGAAGAAATTGAATCGATCATTGCTGCAATAGACCTGAGTAAGCCCGAAGGCGGAAGAAACAAAGCCATCCTGGAAACCATGTATAGCTGTGGAGTTAGGGTTTCAGAACTGGTGAATTTAAAAATAAGTTGCCTGTACCTGGATGTGGGATTTATCAAAGTGATCGGGAAGGGGGATAAAGAAAGGTTGGTTCCCATTGGCAGTGATGCCATTAAGTATATCAACATTTACCGCAATAATATACGTTGTCATATTCCAATTAAGAAAGGGGAGGAGGACCTCTTGTTTTTAAATCGCAGGGGAAGCAGGCTTACACGGGTCATGATCTTTTTAATGCTAAAGGCACTGGTAAAAAAAGCAGGGATCACTAAAACCATATCTCCGCATACATTTCGCCATTCATTTGCAACACATTTGGTGGAGGGAGGTGCAGACCTCAGAGCTGTGCAGGAAATGCTTGGCCATGAGAGTATCACTACAACAGAAATTTATACACACCTTGACAGAGAATATTTACGAACCACCCTGCAGCAGTTTCATCCTGCATTTAAATGAAGGATGAAAATATTGAACAAGGAAAATCGAATATTGAATTTCGGATAGATAAACACTGGGCTATACAATCAATTCCCATCATGTTTTTCATTTGCTTTCCAGCAGTGGGTTGTGTTGTGGAAACATCGGGGCTTCCGTATAATCTTTGTTGGTAACCCGGCTCCTGTAATTTTTAAATATACTGTGCCAACGTAAATTTAAAACACCGAGTATACCTTCTTTTACGATCCCCTTGTTCATTTTACTTATTCCCAGCTGGCGGTCGATAAATGTAATGGGAACTTCTTTGATCCTGAACCCCAGTTTCCAGGCAGCAAATTTCATTTCTATCTGGAACGCATAGCCGACGAAACTGATCCCGTCAAGATTGATGGATTCAAGCACTTCTCTTTTATAACAGACAAAACCTGCGGTTGGGTCTTTCAGTGGCATCCAGGTAATGATTCTTGTGTACAGCGATGCGCCTTTTGACAACATAATCCTGTTGGCAGGCCAGTTTTCCACTGAACCTCCTTTGATATAACGGGAGCCAACAGCCACATCTGATTCATTTTTACATGCAAGGTATAATTTCTCAAGGTCGGCAGGGTTGTGAGAAAAATCTGCATCCATTTCAAATATGAATTGGTATCCTTTTTTCAGTGACCATTTAAATCCATGAATGTAGGCTGTGCCAAGGCCCTGTTTTCCGCGTCTTTCTTCCAGGAATAATTGACCCGGATATTTTGGCATGAGATTTTTTACAATAGAAGCTGTACCATCCGGGGATCCGTCGTCAATGATCAGCATATGATAATCCTGTTGCAGGTTTATCACTGCATGAATGATCTTTTCAATATTTTCCTTTTCATTGAAAGTTGGTATGATAACTATTTTTTCCAATATGCCGAACAGGTTATATGCCTAAAATTACTATTATTAATCAAAGTGGCTGAACTTTAAAATTGGCCGCATAATTATTTAGGTGTTCTTTAACAGGGTGCGGTTAAAAAGCTCGGTTAGTTTTTTCTTGGTATGCAGTGGAAAATCCCCTTTCATCATCCAGTCATAATACTGGGGTTCAGACTTTAATACATCAGCCACAGGGCGGCCTTTGAATTTACCAAAGTTAAATATTTCACGGCCTTTTTCATCAAAAGAAAATCTACGGGCATAATCAACGATCTTTTCTTCGCCAATGACTTCCAGTATAGTATCAATTGAATTACCAAGGTTTTTATACCGGTCTACCTGGGCCAATAACACATCAATGGTAGCCTGTACATCATTTTCTGCACTGTGTGCGTTTACAAGTTCTTTCTGACAATAAAATTTATAGGCTGCGGTTAAGGTCCTGGGTTCCATGCTGTAGAATATATGTTGCACATCGATCATTCTCCTGTTACTAAGGTCAACTTCCATTCCTGCACGTAAAAATTCTTCCATCAGCATTGGGATATCAAAGCGGTTGCTGTTATATCCTCCAAGGTCGCAATTTTCGAGGTATTGTTTGATCTCATTGCCCGCCTGTTTAAATGTAGGTGCATCTTTAACCATTTCATCTGTAATGCCATGAATGTCTGTCGTTTCTTTTGGTATGGGCTTTTCAGGGTTGATCAGCTTTCTTTTTACCTGTCTTTCCCCGTCAGGTAAGACCTTTATGATGGCAATTTCTACAATTCTGTCGGAGGAGAGATTTACACCTGTAGTTTCAAGGTCAATAAATGCAATAGGACGGGTTAGGTTAAGCATAGATATTTGGTTTTTATTAAAAGAAATTAAGTAAAACACAAATGTAGGTGAATGAATCAAAGTATTTGTAGTAAAAAGTACTATTTAAG
>JAYSWW010000169.1:0-12766 GCA_043717805.1 Ferruginibacter sp. | reverse complement strand
TGTGGTTATGAAAAAGGCATTGGCAATATCCTGTATGTATTTGACATACACAGCAAAATGCTGAAAAAATATCATCCTGAAAATAATGCCCGCCTTTTAGGGCCCATGTTCAAAGACCATACAGGCGTTCTATGGATAAGAACAGATGCTGTGGGGGTTTGCCTGTTGAACCGGAAGCTGCAAGCGTTTAAAACAGCGCCTAACCTCGGCCGGAATGTGATTGGAACAAAAAGACTGATCGTTAATCCTTACACTGAAGGAGTTTCCAACGGCATGCTTGAATTTTCCCCGTTAACCCGCCAATTTAAAAAGTTGGTGCCGAATACTGTGTTTGAACTAAAAAAAGAGAGTCAGTTCGATTTTATGGATCACCGGGGCAGGTTCTGGAAAGTAGACTATCAAACTGAGCCTCTGAATATATTGTTGCAATATGATATTCCAACCAAACAATTAAGCAGGTATGATCTCGGTTTCAAAGAAATTCTTCTTGTATTCGAAGACCATGAGAACAAGTTATGGGTTGTTCACAAGGGCGGCGCAGATATGCTGGATATTTATTTTAGCCGTCTTGATAAACTTTACAGAACCGTTGAACAGTCATATCGTTTACCGGTTAAACAGGTAAATGTAGATAGCCGTTTTTTGGCTGGCCAATGGGAGGATACCAATCATGTTTCCTGGCTGGCAACAGATGTTGGCTTATTTTCTTTTGATCCATCCCAAACAGAAGAAAAAAAGATATGGAAGCAATGGAAGAATATTCCTGGAGACAACAGCAGTTTGTCTTCAGATAAGCTGATCTCTCTTTGCAACGATCCCCGTGAACCTCAAAAATATTTATGGCTGGGAACAAGAGGCTCAGGCTTCAACCGTTTTGAAATGGCAACTGGCCAATGTATCCGCTTTATAGAAAAAGATTGTCTCGCAAATAATGTGGCTTATGATATTATTCCCGATGATTTGGGGCATTTATGGATCAGTACCAATATGGGATTGAGTTGCTTTACATTGCCCTCAAAAGAATTTCCCAAAGGCAGGTTCAGGAATTTTACAGAAGAAGATGGCATTGCAGGAAACGAATTCAACTCATATACCGGGAAAAAATTATTGACAGGTGAATTGTTCTTCGTGGGCGTAAAAGGCACCACCTGGTTCAATCCTTCAGAAGTATTGCAGCAACAGGATGCAGTGCCAATCAATTTTATTTCACTCAGTGTAAACAATAAGCTGTTACAATGGGAGAAAGATTCATCCGTAATTAATGGAAATATTGCATACAGTAAACAGATCACGCTTACACATGACCAGAACATTTTTTCCATCTCCTTTTCATCCATGGATTTCCGCAATGAAAAAAGAAGGTTATATTCTTATCGCCTGGAAGGGTTTGATAAAGAATGGACAGAGCCATCCACACAACATACTGTTACTTATACCAATTTAAATCCCGGCACTTATACTTTTTATGTAAGGGGAAGCAATACAGATGGTAAATGGAATGAAAATGGCAGCAGCATCCGGATCGTGATCGTGCCTGCATGGTATCAAACCTGGTTGTTTAAGATCGTTATAATACTTTTATTTGCAGGTGGCATTTATGCGTTTTACCGTTACCGGCTGAAACAGGCATTAAAGCTCCAGGCCATACGTAATAATATCGCCAGTGACCTGCATGACGAGATCGGCAGTACGCTCAGCAGTATTTCCATTTCAAGCGCTGTTATTAAGAAGAAGATAAAGACCGATGCACCGGAAGTAGATGGTTTGCTTAGCCAGATCAGCTCAAACACCGATAATATGATGGAAGCCATGAGTGATATCGTATGGGCTGTGAATACAAAGAATGATCAATTTGATAATGTAGTTAACCGCATGCGTGCCTTTGCTATTGAAATACTCGAACCCGAGGACATTTTGTTGAACATGAAAGTAAGTCCGAAACTGGACCATGTTGTTTTGAATATGCAGCAGAGGAAAAATCTTTACCTGCTGTTTAAAGAAGCCATTAATAATATTGCAAAATATGCAGCCTGTAAAAATGTATGGGTTGATATAAACATTCATTCGGGTAAAATAATGATGAAGATCAAAGATGATGGGAAAGGTTTTATTGCGGGTGCCGCAAGAGAAAACCAGGGAACAACCCTTGGTGGTAATGGCCTCAATAATATGCAAAAGCGTGCTGCTGAACTGAGTGGAAAACTTAAGATCGATTCGGCTTCCGGCAAAGGAACTGAGATCATAGTGGAGTTTCCTGTATAAACAACTTGAACGGAAATCTTTAATTTATTACGTTCTTTTTTGCTTGTCCAAAAAAGATTCTGTGTTAAGAACCAACAGTTATTTTTAATTTTATGCTTTAGGCGGCATAAGCCAGCCTGTTTAGGGCGGTCAGTTTATGACCGCTCTAATTTTATCATCTTTCATTGTTTGTGCTTCATTCTCCTTTTTAAAATAGTCTTTGTCATAAGGCTGGTTCGTTTTAAAAATAGTGTACGTCATTTCCAGTAATTTTCTTTGTACTGCTACACCTGCTTTCATTTTAATTCCATTTTTAGCTACAACCCTGGCAAAGATTCCTTTAAAACGTTCATCGCATCTCATAACCGACAAAGCTGGTAAATACATTGCCTTACGCAGATACTTGTTTCCTTTTTTTGATATCCTTGGTTTGCCTTGAACTGAAGTTCCTGATTGCTTTTGCACTACGTCCAATCCTGCGTAACTGGTAAGTTGAAGCTTATTCCGGATCAGTTCAAAACCATTTGTTTCTGCAAGCACAGTCGCTGCTGTTAATAATCCTATACCAGGTATAGTACTGATTATTTGCACAGCATCATGGGTGCTTTTATCCTTTTTTACAATGGTCTGTATTTCTGCTTTAATTTCCATTTCCTGTTTATCAAGCAAAGCAATACGTTTTTCATTCGCATCATACTGGAATCGCCTGGTTCAGCTTCCGATTTTTCTGCATGCAATTGATTTTTTACAATGGTCCTTTCCTGTACCAGTTGATCACGTTCTCTTACCAATTGTCTTAATCTCTTATAAACAGCATTGGGACGTTTCCAATCTTCAAGCTTTCTTTCCAATCCAAAAAGAGCAATAGCGTGCGAAGCTGTCTGGTCATTAATTGTTTTTACCTCAAGCGTTCGGAAATAGTTGCTGATCTTGTTTGGAAGTACAACACTAATGGCATATCCCTGGTCAAATAAATAATATGCCAATGATTCATGATATACTCCCGTAGCTTCCATTACAAAACGAATGGGAACATCAGGATTAACAAGCTTCTTCACCCAGTTTTCTAAGGCATTAAATCCTTTCGCATTATTAGCAAACGATTTATTAGCAAAGAGTTCTGGTGACCAATCATCAGTCATTCGCCCAAGGCAAACAACTAATTCTTTTTGAGCTACGTCAATACCTACAATTTGTTTTACAAGTTTTTGCATACCAATTTATTTTTAAATTAAAAGTGGTATCTCCCTTCGTTTTTTCTCCTACTGGATATTCAGGATAGCATTGGCAATGCTTCCTTACATTCTGTTCAAACTCCAAGAGATAAAAAGCATGAGGTTATTTCTTTTTTCCAGCATACCAAAAAGGTTGCTTGTACCAAAATGAACTCTCATGCCTTCACTTTTTAAAACCAAATGTATTGGTATCTTAACATTATTTAAAAGAACTAATTTTCTCCATTTGCAAACATAGGAGAACCAAAAAAAGACCCCCGCAAAAGATTACATCCCTTTTGCGGGAAGCAGCTATGTGGATCAGTTGTACAAAGTGATCTCAGCATCAGTAATTCTATTCATAAATACAGGTCCTTGCAAGAGATAGAAAGTTCTGTTTCCGAATAAATTTCCAATATAAATGCTGAGTTTACTTTGCACTAAAACTGAGTATTGCTGCTGAACAAACGGGCTGTATATCGTTTGTTCTTGATTTTTTGCTTCTTTTTGATCAAGCAAAAAGAAGAGATACAAAAATCATTGGAATCAATGATTGCTTTTACTATATAAAAAAAGCATCTTTACAGTATGCCAGAAATAAAAGTTGCTGTATTTGACGACAATAAACCACGCAGGGAATTATTACAGCTTCTCCTGGATAACAGTGATGGCTTGAGTTGTACCGGCGCATATGAAGATTGCCGTAACGTAATTAAGAATATCTCTGCCAATGTTCCCGATGTAATATTGATGGATATCGATATGCCGTATGTGAACGGCATCGAAGGATTGAAAGAAGTGCGTGGGCAATTTCCAAAAGTGAAAGTGTTGATGCAGACCATTTTTGAAGATGATGATAAGATATTCAATGCCATTGTTGCCGGTGCTGACGGATATATATTAAAGAAAACTCCTCCTGCCAAACTGCTTGAAGCTATTACCGATGTAATGGAAGGTGGTGCACCGATGACGCCAACAGTTGCCAGGCAGGTATTACTGCTGTTCAACAACAAACATCATCGCATAGAAAAAAAAGATTTCAATCTTTCTGCAAGGGAACAGGAAATTCTTGGTTACCTGGTGCAGGGATTAAGTTATAAGATGATCGCTGATAAATGTTTTATTTCTTATCCGACTGTTAACTCGCATATCAGCCATATTTATGAAAAGCTGCACGTTAGTTCCGGCACCGAAGCTGTTGCAAAAGCTATTGAGAACAATATCACCGGCAAACAGTTTTTAAGATCATTGTTTTTTTGAGAACAGATCACTTCAAAATGCCCATTCGCAAAACCATATTTTCTATGTTGCCAAACATAACCGCGATAGCTGGCAGAACGCATATTATTACTTCCTAAATCCACTATGTTTTTGTATGTGCCTGTGTGGTCCAAACAGGATCCGCATGTCAAAAACAGCCTCCGGTTGCCGCATTTATAACCAACTCTGCCCGGTTTTCAGCAACTGGAAATTAAAACAATCTACAGATACTCCCTGATTTATAGTTTTATGTTATAAATTGAACGTTCTTAAATTATGACAATAGAACAGATCGTTCAGGAATTCATATCGGGCATAAAACAAACCGGCTGGATAGAATATATTGCCGTATTCGCCGGTATCATCAGCGTTTGGTATAGCCGAAAAGAAAACATACTGGTTTATCCAACCGGCCTGGTCAACACCATTTTTTACATTTACCTGAGTTTTAAAGGCGGTTTGCTTGGCGAAGCAAGCGTAAATTTTTATTATACGGTGATGAGCATTTACGGCTGGGCGTTGTGGGCCCGCAAAGACAAAGAACATCATACCATATTAAAGATCACATTGGCATCCAAAAAAGAATGGACGCAGCACCTGTTGTTTTTTGGGATATTTTATATAGCCATATTTTTTGCATTAACCGGGTTGAAACAAAATTTTGCCCCCGGCGCTATTCCATGGGCAGATGCATTTGCCAGTGCTACTGCTTATACCGGCATGTGGCTGATGGCAAAAAAGAAAGTGGAAAGCTGGTACTGGTGGATCGCAACAAATATTGCCTCCATTCCTTTATACTTTGTAAAACATTATGTGTTCACCAGTGTGTATTATATTGTACTGTTGGTAATGGCAGTCTTTGGCCTGATAGAATGGATAAAAAGGGAAAAACAACATGCAGATTAAAAAAATTGTCATCATAGTATTCCAGACTATAAGGTTTTAAAAACCTTATAGGTCTCTAATGACTTTGTAAAACATTGTGTCTTAACCAGCATATATTATTTTGTACTGCTGGTAATAGCCATATTTGGCTTGATAGAATGGATAAAAAGAACTAAACAACATGCAGATTAAAAAAATTGTCGTCATAGGACCAGAGTCAACCGGTAAAAGCACTTTATGTACCCAACTGGCTGAACATTATAATACCCAATGGGTGCCGGAGTATGCCAGGGAATATTTATTAACACATGGCACCAACTACAAATATGAAGATCTATATACCATTGCTGAAGGTCAAATAAAAGGAGAAGAAGATATCATCAAAAAATTGCAGCCGCCTAAACCATCTGCCTTAAACCTTCTCCCTTCTACCCTACACCCTCAACCTGTTTTCATCGACACCGATCTCCAGGTAATAAAAGTATGGAGCGAATTTGTTTTCAATAAATGCGACAACAGGATACTAACCAGTATCGTCAACAGGCACTGTGACCTTTACCTGCTTTGTAACACAGACCTGCCATGGGTTAAAGATGAATTGAGAGAATACCCCGACCTGGAAACCAGGGAAAAATTATACCATTATTATAAAGAATCAATGATCAACCAACCCGTACCGTGGGTTGAAATCAGCGGGAATTATGAAGATCGTTTAAAAATGGCGATTGATGCTGTAAACAAAATATTGTGATCCAGATCTATAAGGTTTTAAAAACCTTATAGGTCTATTGATCTTTCCACATTTTATTAATTATTTTGAAACACGAAGGCACGGAGACACGGGGACACTGAGAAGAAAAAATACCATACTGTCTCTGTGCCTCTGTGTTTCAATAGTCATCTATATAACTACCTTATATCGGAATTCTGTTCCGGGTTGTTCATCTGTCTCATCATCAAAGCAACCCGCTTTAAGGCACGGATACACGGAGATATTGAGAAGAAAAATACCATACTGTCTCTGTGCCTCTGTGCCTCTGTGCCTCTGTGATTCAATAGTCATCTATATAACTACCTTATATCGGAATCCTGTTCCGGGTTGTTCATCTGTCTCTTCATCAAAGCAACCCGCTTTAAGGCACTGATACACGGGGATATAGAGAAGAAAAATATCATACTGTCTCTGTGCCGCTGTGTTTCAATAGTAAACTATATAACTACCTCAACAACTCCCTTATATCGGAATCCTGTTCCAGGTTGTTCATCTGCCTTACCATCAAAGCAGCTCTCTTTGATACATAACGACTCAAAGGTTTTACAGTGAATTTTTTTGGATTGGGCAAACAGGATGCTATCATGGCAGCTTCCAGCCTGGTTAGGTTTTTTGCATCTTTGTTAAAATATGTTTTGACTGCAGCCTGTACACCAAAAATTCCGGGGCCCATTTCAGCCACATTCAGATAGGTTTGTAAGATCCTTTCCTTGCTCCACAATTTTTCGATCATAAATGTAAAATAGACCTCCAGGCCTTTGCGAAAAAAACCGCCGCCCTGCCACAAAAAAACATTCTTGGCAACCTGCTGGCTGATGGTACTTGCCCCACGCCTGCGGGTAGGGTGCTTTTCATTGTACTTCATCGCTTTCTTAATGGCCTTTACATCAAAACCATTGTGATCGGGAAACAACTGGTCTTCTGCTGCCATCACTGCCAGCTTTATATTCGGGCTCATGTCATCGTAGGAAATATTGTCTTTTTTTAAACCGTTTTTAGAAAAAACACTTACCAGTTGCGTAATCGTAATGGGTGGGTTCATCCATTTACAGACAATGATGTATGCAAGCTGCAATAAAAACATCCAAATGATGATCTTCTTCAATATTTTCAACCAGTTCCTTTTTGTTGCAGCCATGTATCAGAATTATTTTTTTTATTTTTTTCCGCTGGTCATGTTTATGTATTCGATCCGGTAATTTCTTTTCCCAATTACAATTACCTTACTCCCGGCCCTGCTCATAAAATATCCAACAACTGCAAGCCCGACAGAAGCGATCATCAAAGCAGGGCTGAATTTTTTTCTGTCTGCAAGAAACACAACCCCGTTTGCCAAAACAAGCAAAGCACCGCCACCCAATAAAGTGGCCCCGCTTCCACTTACATTAAATCCTTTCTGTTGTTTTCCAAAACTTCCGACCTGGTTGTAATGATAGGCAAACCTGTAACTGCCGGCTGTATCATTGATAAAAAATCCAAGTGTAGTTGGTATATGCCGCACTTCAAATTCCTGCAGGTAAAGTGTATCATTCACGATCCTGTTTATCAATGCATTTCTATAGGCGCCGTTGGTCGTTATAAATTCTATTTGTGTTCCGGCATAATATGAACGGACCGATTTGTTTTTTTTCTTTAGAATGATAAAATCAGAAGGCTGGGCATAAAGGGCTGTTACCGAAAGGAATAATAAAAATAATATCAATCGCTTCATACCGGATATTTATTTGTGTTTTGCGGTTGCCCAAATGACTCCAGCGATCAATACCGCACCAAAAATAATGAACATCAGCCCGGAAATTTTATTGATGATGCGGATATTCCTGTCCGTTAATTTTTTCCGAAGGCGCCCGGCAAGGTTAATTTTGAGAAAATCTGCCGACATATTCAGCAACAGGCAAATGGAAAAGATCACGATCCTTTCATCATAAGTATTGGACAGAGATTTTGTGGTGGCTGCAAACCAAAGAGCGATCACACCGGGGTTTAAAGTGTTTATCAGGAACCCGGTTATAAAAAGCCGTGCATGTGTGGCATTGCCGATCTTCACTCCTTTATCCAATTCTTCCTGGCTGTGGTATTTTTTAAACAACAAGTAATAGAGGCCAAGGCTTATGAGAAATGCGCCACCGGTGATACCGATCGGTTTTTTATACGTGATAAGGCTTTCAAACAATCCGCTGAATGCATTGGCTGTTACTACCCAAAAAAAATCACTCAACCATACGCCGGCAATAAAATAAAATGCACTGGCCAGCCCATAATTTATTCTCAGTTTGATGATGGTAAATATAACCGGGCCAACAGAAAATACCAATGCCAGCCCTAATAGTAAACCTGAAAGTATGGCATCTGTCATTCAGTATTTTTTGCAAAAAATAAAAGAGAATAATTACCTGATCTTTTCCTGTTGTAAAAAAGCTTGCCATTCTTCCAGGCCTGCTCCTTTTAGTACCCGTGGAAATTTATGTTGTGCTCCCACCTTTCCTTTTGCATTCATGAAGTTCATAAATATCTCTTCGGGCAATACTTCAACCTCTACTGCTTTTAAAGCATGCCGGCGTTCTACTTCATAATCATCGTTGAGCTGTTTAAGTTTTTCATCTATCACTGTTGCCAGTTCAACTGCATTTACCTTGTCGTCGGTTGCAATATACCATTTGTGAGCAAAGAAAGTTCCGTGTGGCACACCCGCAACGGTAAATTCAGGAATGAAAATATTCAATTCTTCCCCGGCCATTTCAATCGCCTTATTCATATTGTCAACACTCAGGTGCTCACCAACCAGGCTTAAAAAATGTTTGGTTCTGCCGGTAATGATTATTTCATTCCTTTCTTTGTCTACCAGTTTAACGGTATCGCCTATGGCATAACGCCAGGCGCCGGCATTGGTACTGATCAGGATCGCGTAGTCCTTATTCAATTCTATTTCATGGATCATATAAGCTTCAAATTCTTCCAGCATATTTCCTTCACTGTCAAAATTCTTATCATCAAAAGGAACAAATTCAAAGAATATATTATTATTAAGCGCCAGTTGCATACCGGTAGTATCCTGCCTGTTCTGGTATGCAAGAAATCCTTCACTGGCAAGGTATGTTTGAATATAATTAATCGGTTTGCCCAATAGTTTTTCAAATCCTTTTTTATAAGGCTCCAGGGCTACGCCGCCATGCACATAAAAGGCCAGGTTTGGCCACAATTCATGTATATTATTAAGGTTATAACGCTCAATGATCTTTTCAATACACAGTTGCAGCCAGGCCGGAACACCTACAATAAATCCAATATCCCAGTTCGGTGCATTCTCCACAACTTCTTCCAGTTTCTTAGCCCAGTCTTTTTCTTTTGCAATTTTTTTCCCGGGCTTGTACAGTCCCAAACCTAAAAACCAGAAAGGGATGTTTTTTTGCTGGATACCGCTTAGATCGCCGGCATAATATGTAGGTCCTTTTTGTAATTGAGTACTTCCTCCCAGCATCAGCCAGCCTTTACCCAAAGAACTTTTGGGTATGTGTTCATAGCGTGTAAGGCTGAGTAATTGCCTGAAACTTGTGATGGTATTGCTTCTTATCAGGTCTTTTGTAATTGGAATGTATTTGCTGGAAGAATCACTGGTACCACTGCTGAGGGCAAAATATTTTATTACTCCCGGCCAGCAAACATCCGGAATGCCTTCAAGGGTTTTATACCACCACTCCTGGTAGATCTTACTGTAATTATAAGCAGGTACCAGTTGCTGGAATTTTTTCCCGGGGTGACGGCTCATTAAGATCTCATCAAATTTATACAACTGGCCAAACTGGGTGAATCTTGCTTTACGCAATAATTTTTTCAAAACTTTCAACTGCTGGCTTCTTCCATCTCTTACAGGCAGGTTCAATGCCCTGGCAATACCCTTCGGAAGTTTAATATCAATAATTGCCATTAATCAGGTTGTTATTAAGATAAGTAGGCAAATATAAATTATTGTAAAGCTACTGCCTAACAAAATAGTTTAAAGGTTTAAGCCGTTTAAGGTTACTAACCTTTAGACCCTTAAACGATTTTTAAACTTCTTAAACGATTAAACAGCTTTATAGTGATGAATAGAATAAAGCAAGGCGGATTTTTAAGCTTCACTTGGTTATAATTAGTAAAAATTGGCTACGTTTGTCGTCTAAAAAAAGTTCATATGAAGAAATTATTTTTATCGCTTGTACTTGTTGCAAGTATATTTAAGGCAAGTGCCGATGAAGGAATGTGGCTGCCAATGTTATTGGGCCAGCAGGTTTACAACGATATGGTAAAAAGAGGTTTAAAACTTACCAAGGAACAATTGTATTCAGTAAACAAATCATCAATCAAAGATGCTATCCTGATCTTTGGCGGCGGTTGTACCGGGGAGATCGTCAGCAACCAGGGATTGATATTTACCAATCACCATTGCGGTTATGCTGCCATTGCAGGCGCAAGTTCAGTTGAACACAATTACCTGCAGGATGGTTTTTATGCATTTAACAAAGACCAGGAAATCAAAAGCCAGCTCACGGTACAATTCCTTGACAGGATCGTAGATGTAACCAAAGAAGTAGAAGATGGCTTGAAAGGACTTGCCTGGGCAGACAGGGTAAAAAAATTACAGGAAGTATATAAAGGAATAACAGATAAGGTACTTGACAAAGAAAATGGATTAACAGGAAGGATCTACAGCATGTTCAAAGACAATCAATACATCATGTATATATACAAGACCTACAGGGATATCCGCCTGGTAGGTGCGCCTCCTGAAAGTGTTGGAAAGTTTGGAGGAGATACTGATAACTGGGAGTGGCCGCGTCATACCGGTGATTTTTCTATCTTCCGCGTTTATGCAACAAAAGATGGCAAACCTGCTGAATACAGCAAGGAAAACGTGCCTTTGGTTCCAAAACATTTTTTACCGGTAAGCATCAAACCACTTAAAGATGGTGATTATGCAATGATCTATGGTTATCCCGGCGGAACAAACCGTTACGAGACCAGTTATGGTATCAAATTAAAAAATGAAATAGAAAATCCATCGTTGGTAGGTTTAAGGGATATGCGCCTGAAATACATGCATGAACAAATGATCAAAGATCCGGCAGTAAAATTAAAACTGGCTTCCGATTATGCAGGTATTGCCAATTACTGGAAATTTTTTGACGGCGAAACCAAACAACTGGTAAAATTCAAAACATACGAACAGAAGCAAGCTTATGAACAAAACTTTGCCAAATGGGCAAAAGGCAAACCGGATTATGAAAATATTTTTGCTGAATATGAAAAAAATTATGCTGCATGGACTCCTTACAGCAAACACCGTCAATACCTGCGTGAAGGAATTTTAGGTTCACCGCTTGCTGCGTATGCATCGTCTTTAATGGGACTGGAAGCTGCCATGGTAAAAGTAGGTGTAACCAGTGCTGAAATAAAGAAAGCTGCCGATGGAGCTGATGCTGCCCGTAAAAATTTCCTGGAAGCCTCAGACAGGCCCAGTGATGAAAAAATACTGGCGGCAGTAGCCATGTCATTTTACCACGACATTGATAAAAGCCAGCACCCCATTGGTTTTTATGAAAAATTAAAAGCCGGTTACGGATCGTTGGATGACGAAGCCACTTATAAAAAATGGGCGAAAGATGTTTTTGATAATACGATGATATTAAACAACAGCAAATGGGAAACATTCATTGCAAACCCGGATGCAGTGGCATTGCAGGCTGATCCTGCTTTTGATTTTGCTTCTGGCTTTGTAAAAAATTACAATACCAAATATGCACCGCTGTTCACTGTGTTCAATAATAAGAACAATGAACTTGGCCGCAGTTATTTAAAAGGGATCATGGAAATGAATCCCGATGCAGTGAAGAAAATGTACCCGGATGCAAACTTCAGCATGCGGGTTAGTTTTGGCAATGTAAAAAGTTACAAACCAAGAGATGCTGTACATTATGATTATGTAACCACCAGCAAAGGTGTCCTTGAAAAATATGTTGCAGGAGATTACGAATTCGACCTTCCGGCAAAGCAAATTGAATTGCTGAAGAAAAAAGATTTCGGACAATACATTGACAAATCACGCAACGACCTGGTGATCGGTTTCATTACAACCAATGATATAACGGGTGGGAATAGCGGAAGCCCGGTAATTGACGGAAATGGTAATTTAATTGGCCTTGCATTTGATGGTAATTATGAGGCATTGAGCCATAAAATAGCATTTGATAAGGACCTCAACCGTACCATTTGCGTGGATGTACGTTATGTATTATGGTGTATAGATAAACTCGGCGGCGCCAAAAACATCATCAATGAACTTAAGCTTGTTAAGTAAAGCCTGAAAATGATTTCTTTAAAAACCGTTGCATTGGCTGCAACGGTTTTTTTATGAAAC
>JAYSWW010000168.1:0-12783 GCA_043717805.1 Ferruginibacter sp. | reverse complement strand
GTAACACTGCATTCAATTGTAATCTTCTTTGCACCAGCATGTTTAATAGCATTGTTCACAGCTTCTTTCACCAACAGGTAAATATTGCGGCTTTCTTTCCAGCTTAGTGTGATGACAGGAATATTTTCAGGTAAATCAAAAATAAATTCCATGTCTGCAATGTTTACCATTTCGCTGCACTGGCTGCGGGTATAATAAATGAGTTCATCCAGTTGCTGGTTACCCTGGTTGAGGCTCCAGATAATTTCATTCATTTTTTCTACCGATTCATCGCTGAGCGATAAAATCCTGTCCATGTCTTCTTTGTTTGCATGGCTGCCTTCTTTCATGGATGCGGTGATGTAACGGATGCGACTGAGGCCTTCGCCAATATCATCATGCATGTCGGCAGCAATGCGCTGGCGTTCTGCTTCCAGTGCTTTTTCTTTTTCAAGAAGCCCCTTTTGCTTCAGCAGCTTGCTCATGTAGTAACCCCTTATAATGAAAAATACAATCCCTATCAAAACCGCTGCTACCAGCAGCCTGAACCAAACTGTTTTGTACCATGCGGTGGCAATGCTGAACCGGAAAATATTGCTGTTGATATAATTGCCAGTTGCAGGGTTGAGCATCCTTATCTGTAATGTATAATGCCCGGGGTTTAAGTGATAGAATGCAATGTTGTTGCTGGTTAATTTCTCCCAGTCAGGGTTATTACCTTCATTCGCCAGCATGTATTCAAACGCCCTTTCGCTTATTCTATTTTCAATATCAATCAATGTAAATGAAAACTGGAGGTTGTTTTCATCAGGCTGCAACAGCAATGTGTTACCTGCGGTAAAAATATATGGCTTGTTGTTTACCATCATGCCTTCCAGCACCAATGTTGCCGGTGTTGTTATTCTCCGCTTTAATAAAGCATCAGTATTTATTTTATACAGGTAGTTCTCTTTGTTAAAGTAGATGGATGAATCTGCCTTATCAAAAAATAAATAACAGTATTGAAAGTCACTAAAAGGCAGCCCGTCTTTTTGAGTGAACGTGATAAACTTATTGGTTGTATCAAGCAGGCAGCACAATCCCTTGGGCGTGGGTATCCAGATATTATCCTGTGCATCGGCCACCATATTGTCAACAATATTATAGGGCAGGCCATCTTCCTGCTCATATAGTTTGCCTTTTTTTGTTTCAAGATTGTATTTAACAATGCCAACAGCTTCGTAGGTAATCCAAAGGTTTTGTTTGCTGTCAATTATATGGTTTTGAAGCGGACCAAAATGAATATCAGTGCGGCCAAGCAGGCTGTCCATCTTCCATGTTTCAAATTGCTGTTGTTTATTTTTCCAAACTAATATTTTACTGTCTATATTTACACTAAAGTAAATGTTGCCATTTTTGTCTTCGGCAGCTTTATTGAGGTAGCCAAAATTAAAAGGGCTTGGGTTGTCTTTCCTGCGATATTGAATACATTCATTTGTGCCTGCCTTTTGCCTTACCAACCCATTGCCATAGTTGATGCTGAACCATACATCGCCGTTAGAGCTTTGATAAATTAAAGTTATTAATTCAGCACCTTGGTAAAATGGCGTGATAAAGGAGGGGGTATTGATAGTGATATCATTGGGGCTATAAGCCAGCAGTTTTACATTGTTTTTATCATTGGCATATTTGCCTGTAGTGCTGTTACCATACAAATAAATACTGTTGTTTACAGGCACTGCCCCCCAGCAATATTGTATAATGGTGCTGTCAATAATTTGCAATTGATTGGAACTCGTATTGAGGGCAATACTGCCTTTGGTTTCACTGCTCATCCATATTTTATTGCCGTATTTTCTGTAATGGCTGATAGTGGCTGAATAGGGAAGTTTAAAGTATTGAAAGTTGAATTGATTAAGGTTAAAAAGGCTTGCCCCATTGTTGCCAGTAACCCAGTATTGCCCTTTGCTGCCAGCAAATACTTCACGCAGGTCGCCAGGCATAAGGCTGGTATTATCGCCGGCAATATTTTTTAAAACCATTTCTGGCTTTCCTGCCTCTTGTATAGTTATCGCATTCAGGCTTGGCGCAACGATAAACCTGTTGCTTATCAATATGTCCTTGTTGGCACTGGTTAGTGTAATAGTGGATTTTGTTTCTTTTAAATAATCAGGAGAAGCTTCATCGTAGCTCAATGTAAATACACCATCGTTGTACCCACTGATATAGATTTTTTTATTTATGGTATCTGCATCTTTAATTAAAATTTCGTGCTTATACTTAAGTGGCGCCTTCTCAAATTTCCACTCCACCATTTTTTTGCTATGGAGTGAATAACAAAATATGCGCTGATAGTCACGGAACAATACTTTGTTATTTCCGAGATAAAAAACTTCAAAGTAATCTTTTGATGCCGGGGATTGTACAGAGTCGAGCAGGGTAAGGTTAAAATCAGTAAAATATATAGTGTTGCCTGATTTTATAGCAATCAGGTGATTGCTTAGTTTTCTTGGCCATGCTTCAGTTTTACTGTTCCAATATGCAATTGTTGAGTGCTGCCGGCCATTTATGGTGTTCAGCATCCACATTTTAAGACCACTTCTAAAAATCAATTCATCGTTGTTCAGTTCTATGCAATCACTTACATTATCAAAGGGCATGCTGTTGCTGTCCGCACGGTTGTGTTTGTAAACAATAAAACGGTTCCCATCATATCTCACAAGCCCTTGTGTTGTGCTGAGCCACACATAGCCACGGCTGTCTTGCATAATGTGATTTACGTTATTAGTGGGCAACCCATCAGCAATGGAAAAATTGTTGAAGCGAAGCGGCGATTGCAGCATTTGCCCTTTGGTAAAAAATGCAAATAGTAAAAAAAAAATGGTATAGTTAAACCGTACAGTCATTCTCCTTGTTAGAAAATTAATGTTTATTCAGCAGGTTAATAGCTTCGGTTTTATTGCTCACATGAAGCTTTTCATAAATATTGTGTATATGCTGTGTTACAGTACCAACAGAAACAGAAAGTTTTACTGCGATTTCTTTATATAAAAATCCTTTCGACAACAAAAGCAGTATCTCATTCTCCTTTTTAGTAAGGCTTTCGTGCCCGGGCTTTTTTGTTTCCTTGAAATGATTGATCACTTTACGTGCAATAGTTGTACTCATTGGACTTCCACCATTATATAATTCCTTAATGGCATCGAGTATCTTTTCAGCAGGCGTTTTTTTTAGGATGTACCCGCTGGCTCCTGCTGCAAGTGCATCAAAAATCTTTTCATCATTTTCATAAATGGTAAAGATCATGAACTGGGTATCGGGACAATCATTTTTTATGGTGCGGATGCAATCTATCCCATTCATACCGGGCATGTTGATATCCATGATAACAATGGAAGGTTGTGTTCGTATCAATTCGGGCATAGCATCTTCGGCATTGGAAGAAACAGAAAGCAATAGCATATCAGGCTGATCTTTTATAAGACGCTCCAAACTTGTGCGTATTTCCGGCAGGTCTTCTACAATGCTTACACTGATCATGTTGTAAATGTATAAAAGCAGTCTGAAAAAAGAGTATAAGTTTTGTTAGGGGGATGCTGAATGCAGGATGTTGGATTTTGCATGCTAAATACTGTATGAGTTGCAATTCGTGCAAATATCCTGTATCCCATTCTTTTTTCATCCTTATGGATGTATGGCTGAAACCCCGTTAAAACTATTCACGTCAAATACCGGGAAATCATTCCCATCCACAAAACCATCACCGTTCATATCGGTTGCCGCATAAACACTGTTCACCCCGTTAAAGCTATCTGTATCAAAGGCAGGAAAATCATTGCCGTCAATGAAATCATCCTGGTTGAGGTCGCCGGTAAAGAATGCCCATACGCCGGGTTCAACTTGTACCAGGTTATTACCCATGGCCTTATTGGAAGCTGAAGAAAAATCATACAGGGGAGTATTATTCGTACATGCTACCGTGTTAGTACTCCAGGTTTGCAAAGTATTCCGGTGCCTGATTGCAATATAGTATGATCCCGCCGGTTGAAAGAACTGAACAGAAGCCAAGCCATTGGTTAATAAGATTGCTCTTTTTGATTCCAACAAAGCATAAGTTGTTGGATGATGAAGTTCAACTGTTATGCTATCGGTGTGTGAAGCCAATGAATTGGATACAAACTGATTGTTCATTACCGGTTGCATGGCATTATCTGAAATATAATATCCCTGCAGGTACAATTTCAAATTCACTGTAAAAGCATTGCAATTTGTAACTGTAATAACCGGTGAAACAAATGGTTCATTGCAACGACTGCCATCGGAAACTTTTACAGTATACGTTCCTGTTGAAGCAGGATTTACTGTTTGTGAGGCACCCGACAGGTTACCGGGTTGCCAGGTATAAGTATAAGGCGTGTAAGGTGTAAACCGATAGGCATCATTTGTGGCACTGAAAATGGTTCCATTGCGCCCCGGAACGGCGACACCGGCTGTCCCTGAAGCGTTTTCAACTCCTTGTGTGGTGGTTGCCCCGGCATCATATGCCGAAGCATCGCTGATCGTTGTTGTATGAATTTCTATTTCGTTGCTCCCTTCCGATAAAATGGCCTGGACTATAAATGGATACACAGTTCCACCATAATGCCTCGTATTGTATTGCACAACCAGTTTTCTGTTGGGTGCCACGCCGGTATTAAAATAAGAAATGGCTGTTGCTACCCCTTGCGGGTAGAGGTCGTTCCATGCCAATGCAATGAAATTATTCGGTGAAGCTACTGATGGAATGACAGAACCATATACCGCAGTTGTGGATTGGCCGGAGTTGAATGTGATATAACCGTTTGAACAGATGTAGAAATTTGTGTAATTCAACCCAAAAAATTTAAAAGTAAATCCAACAGGCAGAACAGCACTCATTGCATCATCATTAAGGGTCACATTGATCGGTGTGCCTGATAATGGAGCATAAGGAATTCCTGTAACACTGTAAGAAATATTTGAACTGCCTGATGCAACTGCGTTCAGTTGCACGGGATCACCATTACAAACTGATACAGGCGTAGCCGTTACATTTGCAGTCAAGGTTTGGCTAACAGTTATGTTATGTGTGATTGAATTACTTCCCAAAGGATTTGTAACAGTCAATGTTACCACATAGGTACCTGATGAAGTAAACATATGAGACGGATTTTGCAATGTTGAAGCAGACTGGTCTCCAAAATCCCACAACCAGCTAAAGGCCTGTGTTGACTGATCGGTAAATTTAACCGTGCCTCCGCAACCAACAGTTGTTAAGTTGGAAGTAAACGCAGCAACAGGCACCTGAGTAGCAGGCAAACAATAAGGGGGCATGGAAAATCCTGCCGTCTGATCTGAAATACTGTTTGAACTTCCCTGCACGGCATTGTAACCCATCCCCCTGCGTGCAAATGCTTCCCATATCCGGCAACGATGGGCATTGTTATAAAAAACGGCATCTGCCAGTAAAATAGCATCCCGGGCATCGAGGTAACCCGGGCTGCAGGGCTGCAGTTTCATACCTTCCAGTACCAACTTCATTGCAATATTATTTCCTGCTGTGGCTACAGTCGGATCTGCATTGTATCCCAGGTCGTCGATCAAAAACCATGACATATCCCAGATTGCATCGCACCAAATTTCACCGCGTTGATGCACAGTGGTACTGGTGGCCAGGTTTGCATAAGTCTGCGGATTTACAGACATATTGGTGGAATAAGGATACCTTCTTATTCCTGCACCTGTTGTCGGCTGTCCCTTAACGTAAGTTCCGATACCGCGTGCCATGGCGCCATTGTCACCGGGTTCTATGGTCATCATCAGTGCCAGCCAGTCGCTCCAACCTTCCCCACCCTGTTCGGCATTGCTCAAACAACTGGCCTGCGACGGGCCACAGGTAAGCCTGTTGGAAACACCGTGGCCATATTCATGCGCAATGACCCCATTGTCAAAAGAACCGTCCAACTGTGGAGTACCGCTCCATAAATACATTTGCATTCTTCCCGAAGCACCATCTGCCGGTGTACTGAAATTGGCATTGTTCGTTCCACTTCCGTCAAATGCCTCAGCCTTAACGTAATCATTTCCCAGTCCGCCATTGCCATAATTGTTTTGTTGAAAATTTCCGGCAGCTTCATCAAATCCAAGGTGATACAATACATCATGTACCCTGTTGTTGGCATAAAACAGATTGGTGATCGCTGCATCCTGGTTTGTAATTGGTGCAACGCCGGTTGTAAAAGGAAAATCAAACTGCAATGTTGCCGAATTGGGCGAATACCCGGGAAGGTTATTATTATCTGCATCTTCATAAGCATACACATTATTACCTCTTGTAATGGTATATTCATTTCCTTCTATCCCATTCACATCATGCCATCCATAGGGAGAAGCTGTATTATCAGAAGGATTGCTTAACAATGACCGACTTCCGAAAGAAGGTGCTTCAACCGGAAATGCAAAAACATTGTATTGAGAAGAAGGAGGCGGCAAAAAAGAGAAAACGGGCATATTTTCTTTTAAAAACTTTTCATGCTGATGTGAAAGCAATCCATGAGATGGATCACCGAAATCACATGAAACAGTGTAATCATTCTTATCAATATAATTTCCGTTCAATGCATCTATTCTTACATTCCACCAATGAGCTTCATTTTTCATTTCAATGCTTACATCCCAGGTCAGGTAAATCCCATCATCCATTGCCCGGTAAACCAATTGCACTTTTATAGGGCTCGCAGCAATATCCGGCGATTCAAAATTGAAAATATTTGAGCCTTTATCTGAGTTCAGCATTTTAACCGGCGCTATACCGGTATGTCCCAAATGAAAAAGCGCATAGCCTATTGCAGCTTCGGGTGTTATGGAGGGCTTATCAGTTTTAATTTTCTTTTCTATATGATCTAAAATAGATGGTTTGAAATAAAGCAATTTGTTTTCTTTAATGAGAAAAACACTGATGCCATTAAACACATTGATATTGCGGTATTTCTGCTGAATATAAATATAGGTCAGCCCCGTTCCCTTATCAGTATACTGATCGGAGATTTCATATTCACTGATATCAGATGCTGCCCAGTTATTTTTCTCCTTTTCAGCCGAAAGGGTTTCATCAATCAGTGTTTTGTATTGCTGGGCGTTGGCATAAGAAGCTGCCATCAGTAATAAACTGAAAAAAGTAAAGATTCTTTTCATAATATTTTTTGCAATAATATTTTTTATGAATTCTATTGAAATCATTGTAATTATTTATAAATAGGATCTTATTGGAAAGGGTTGTTCTCAAAATACAATAAAACAAAAACAGTTGTTTTTGACAGGATAAATCAGGTAGTATGGTAAAACATCCCTGGATTGTTGATTACAAGATAATTAATATTTCCCAACCTTAAAAAACGAATAAAAAAGCCAGCTTAAATAAGCCAGCTATAAATATTCAGGAATTTTGTATCTGTTAAGCCACTTCCTGTATCCTATTTCAAACTTTAGAAAAGCTTTGAAGTTTTCTAAAATTGCCTGGGTGAATCTGCCCACACGGTTGTTTCTTCCCACGCATCAATGTCTTTATTCAGTAATGCTATTTTATTACGGGCACCTTTCAACGCACCCACTCCCAGTAACAATCTAAGAGGTGGCTCTGTTGATTCAACTGCTTTTACAATGGCCTGTGCAGCCCTGGCAGGATCACCGGGCTGGTTGCCGCTGTAACTACGTATGGTTTGCTTATTGGCTTCTGCGGTAGTTTTATAATCTTCAATTATAATGGGACTGTTGTTAGCAGAACGCCCCGCCCAGTCGGTACGGAAACCACTGGGTGCAACGATCGTTACTTTAATTCCCAATGGCAACGTTTCTTTTGCAAGTGATTCGGAAAGCCCGTCCACCGCAAACTTGGTTGCATTGTAAAATCCCACACCGGGAAAACCAACCAATCCGCCAATAGAAGAAATGTTTACAATATGCCCGCTTTTTTGGTCACGCATCACAGGCAAAGTTTCCTGTATCATTTTTGCCAACCCGAAGAAGTTGATCTCGAACATATTTCTCACAGCATGCTCTTCACTTTCTTCCACTGCGCCAAAATAACCGATGCCTGCATTATTAACCAGTACATCAATGCGACCAAATGCTTCTTTGGTTTTTTGTATGGCCGCTGTTATGTCAGTTGTTTTGGTAACATCCAGTTTTACTGCGATCGCCCTGCCTTCGTTTCCTGCAATGATATCTTTCACATCATCGGTATTTCTTGCAGCTACTGCAGCCTTGTATCCTTTTGACAATACATATTGTGCCAGTTCCCTGCCAAAACCTGTAGAACATCCTGTAATCAGCCATACCTTTTCCATGCTTTGAATATTTTGATTTATGCGATGAATTCTTAAACAATATTAAGAAGGAAATGTTTAGACTTCAAAAAATACATTGAACTTTGGAAAATTTTCAGAAGTAACTTAACAGAAATAAAGTTTATATGGACCTGTTCAGCAACGGAATGATCTCAAATTTACTGCCATATGACGGCGAGGTAAATTATTATGGCAAGCTGTTGAATCAAAAAGAAAGTCATCATTACATAGATCGACTGTTACATAATATAGAATGGAAAAATGATGAAGCACTGATCTTTGGTAAGTTGATCGTCACCAAAAGAAAAACTGCCTGGTATGGAGATGAAGGTTATTCTTATACCTATTCAGGCATTACCCGGCATGCATTTCCCTGGACAATTGAATTACTGGAGCTAAAAAAGCTTGCAGAGGAAATTACCGGCGCAATTTACAATTCCTGTTTGCTGAATTTATATCACAATGGAGATGAAGGCGTATCGTGGCACAGTGATGATGAAGAAACACTTGGGAAACATTCTGCTATTGCTTCGTTTAGTTTTGGGGCAGAAAGGAAATTCTCATTTAAACACAAACAAACAAAAGAAACCACATCGGTATTATTAGAAAATGGAAGCTTGTTGGTTATGAAGGGCAGTACACAGATCAACTGGTTGCATTCTTTGCCAAAGACAAAAAAAATAAATTTGCCGAGGGTGAATTTAACTTTCAGGACGATCGTAAAATAAACTTTAGAAAAGTTTAAAACTTATCAGTGTTAACATAAAAAGAGGCTGTCTTTGCAACAGCCTCTTTAATAATTATATCAGATCCTTTATAATTATTCTTTTACAAGTTTCAGGCTTTTTAATTCACTGCCCTGAATAACCTGTACATTGTAAATTCCTGCCTTAAAGTTATTTCCAAAAGAAAATTGCTGCCTGCCCGTTCCTTCTGCCTGGTAAACTTTTCTTCCCAGGATGTCTGTAACAGTAACAGATACTTTTTCTTTGTTGTTATAACCTTCAAGCATAAGTGTAAATGCAGTATTTGCCGGATTAGGATATGCACTCAGTTTCAATTCAGTAATAACCTGAACCGGTGCTGCATATTTAACATCAGCATTTTTGCTGTTAGTTGTTATTGGTGGCGGAGGACATGACGGCCCTACAATAATTCCGTTGAGTACTCCTACACATCCTTTAAAATCTTTCACAAATCCTGAATATGTACCGGCTGCTTTACCAGTAAATGAATTACTTCCCTGGTATGTGTTACCATCAAGGCTATAGGTATATGGCCCGGTTCCTCCTGTTCTGAACAACTGTACCTGTCCGTTGTTGCTGGAACAGGTAGTTGATGCTATTGTTGTTGCTGTAACAACGATCGTGTTCAGGTTAATGGTAACGTTCAGTGAACCAGTGCAATTTTTAAAGTCCTTCACTGATATAACATAAGTGGCAGTTCCCAATCCGTTGAATGTATTTCCGGATTGGTATGTTCCTCCGTTGATGCTATAACTATAAGGTGCTACTCCACCTGTAGCATTTACCTGTATAGTACCGTCATTTACGCAAGTGCTGGTATTTGTTTTCAAAGCAGTAACAGAAAGCGCTGCGCCCTGAGCCACTGTTACAGTTGCAGAAGTTACACAACCATTGCCGTCTTTTACATATGCTGTGTATGGTCCTGCTGACAATCCGGGGAAGTAGTTGCCTGACTGGAATGTTCCGGCTGGTCCTGCTCCCGGGCTCAATGCGTATGAGTATGGCCCAACACCTCCGCTCTTGAATACCTGAACAGATCCGTCGGCATTGCAACTGCTCGATGCAACCGCAAATGGATTAACCACAACAGCCGGAACGGCACTTACCGTAATATTTTTGGCGCTTACACATCCTCCGGCATCTTTAATAAATCCTGAGTATGGTCCTGCAGCCAGGCCGGTGAAGCTATTGCCAGCCTGGAATACTCCCGGAGCCGGTGTAGGCATTCCGGAACCAGGTACCAACGCATACGTATAAGGAATAACTCCCGCGTTGCCATACAACAATACAGATCCTGTATTTCCACAACTGCTGGAGGCACTGCCGCTGTTGGTTACATAAACAGCAAAAGCAAATTGAATGTGTATATTTGTGATCACAACACTGCCGCATCCACCTGCATCCGTAACCGTTACATTATAGAATCCGATGTTTAAACCGCTGATCGAAGATACATTACCCGGGTTGGGATAAACCGTAGTTGCCGGATTGCCAGAACCGGTTATACCTGTCCAGGCATACGTATAAGGAGCTGTTCCTCCTGTAGGCGTTACCGTGATACTTCCATCCTGTGTTCCGCTGCAACTGGTCAGGTTCGTTTTAACATAAGTTGCTAAAAAGGCTGTAGTTGTTCCCACATTTACCAGGATATTTGATGATACACAACCACCTGCCGTAACTGTAGCAACAATCGTATGATTACCTGCTGTAAGGCCGGAAATTGTAAACGGATTGGTAGAATATGGCTGTGAACCACCACCATCAACTGTATAAGTGCCTGAAGCACCTGCACCCGTACCTGTTAATGTAATGGTTGCAGTTCCGTTGCTTCCACCTGCACATGTCGTTGGAGTTGTTGTACCTGTTCCCGTAACTGCACAGGTAGGTACTGTAACTGTGATAGAACCATTGGCAGATACAGTTCCGCAGCCACCTGTAAGGTTAACAGTATAGTTGAATGGTGAACCCACTACTGTGTTTGGTGAACCACTGATCGTAGCAACATTGGCAGCCCAGTTGCCTGTTACTCCTGGAGGCAAACTGCTGAATGTAGCACCTGTTGCACCTGTTGTTGCATAAGTAATATTGATTATTGGTGTATTAACTGATACTGACTGTGCATTGGTACCTGGTGCCGAAGTAAGGGTTACTGTATTATTTGATAAAACGTTATAGGTACACTGGCTGCTGGAAGTACCTAAAGCAAATACCGTATTTTGATATGTCCAGTTGGTTGTTGTATAAATTAAGGTTGACATCTGCAATGCTGTGCAGGTACCAGCAAGCGATAATGCACAATTGCTGAATTTTCCGTTATCTGGTTCAACAGTTCCTGGTACCGGTGATGTTGGATGTGGTAAAGGGCCGGGTGACATCAGAAAGCATGTTTGTCCGTTTATCAAACCTGGAGGAATGCTGCTTTCGTTCGCAACATTGGGAGTTAGATCCCAGGCTGCATAACTGGTAGGAGTTCCTACATTTGTTGGGCGGATATTGGCAAGTATTGCTGTAATAAATCTTCGTGTAGCATCATTGTAATTGGTTGCGGGGCCAGCCGGTGGGCCTGTTTGAAAAACTAAAATATTACCGCCAGACTGATAGAGGCTCATACCATCAGTAAATCCATTGGGCTGAGGAAGGCCGGTAGGAACGATAGGAGTTTCGTTTGTTATGGCACCAAGCGGAATAGTTCCCGCTTCATCAGAATAGGCAAACCACTGAAAATATTCGGACCCCGCCGGCAATTCATCATGATATTTATTTATAAAGAAAACTTCTTTTCCCTGTATAATACCTCCTGCTGGTACAATCCATTTGATTACAGCTTCGCTACCTATACCAAAGGTAAATGGCGGATACGCTTCATCCAGCCAAATATTATTAGGACCATCCCAGCCACGGCTGGTAATATAAATTACGGTACCGGCTGCAAGCCCGCCGGGCTTGAGCACCACTATTGAGAACCGGTCATCAAAATCAAGTACCGTTGTTAAAAAGGTATTTGTTGGGTCAGTATCTGCCTGGTAACTCACAAAGGCCAGATCACCCGCAGCAAGGTTATTTTGCGCAGCAATTTTTCCTGCAAAAAATAAACAAACAAAAATTAAATAAACGAATTTGTAAAGTTTACACATTTTCATAAAATCAGTTTGAAGGGTAAATAAATTTTTAATAAAAAAATAAACCGGTATTGAACTTACAATACCAATCATGGATTATAGGAATATTGTAATCCTGTGATTGAGGAGGGAAGTATGGTAATTAAAAAAAATACTCTGAACTAACAAGTTAGTATATTATATTTCAAAATCAAAATAAAATATAAAAACTTTTTTGGTTAAAAAAAATAGTTATTAACACTTATCGTAATTATACGAAAATTTAAATTCTGTTTTTTAAAAACTGATCCCAATACTGGCCAAAGACCTTGGAAATTGTTTAGCATTGTGAAGTAAACCGGTCGTTTAATTTTATTCCATAAGCTGCCAGTTTATGACCGGCAAAAAAACCGTCAGGCGTATAAATAATATTCACCCGGATAATTATTTTATCGGAACAAAGAACTTTTAAACCACCCGTTGCATCCAGGACAATAATGGTTCCGGGCTGTAATTCTCCTGGAATGATTTCGGGGGTAACTTCAGCATCTGTTAAGCATATGACCTGGTTGTTTATTATTGCACCTGCTCCTTTATTCCATGGATTACAGGCATTGA
>JAYSWW010000167.1:0-4975 GCA_043717805.1 Ferruginibacter sp. | reverse complement strand
CAGGATCAATTGGAAGTACAACTTTTACCATAAATACAGGCACACTACCAACGGGATTGAGTTTATCAGCAGCGGGTGTGTTGAGTGGAACACCTACTCAAACAGGCAATTTTCCGGTCACGGTAAAAGTAACTGACGGTAATGGATGTACGGGAATTGGCGCAACTTATACTTTGGTGATCAGTTGTCCAACGATCACGGTTACCAACCCTGTTACCACAACCGGAACAGCGGGAGTAGCATTCAGCCAAACCTTTACACAAACAGGATCAATTGGAAGTACAACTTTTACCATAAATACAGGCACACTACCAACGGGATTGAGTTTATCAGCAGCCGGCGTATTGAGTGGCACACCTACCCAAACAGGCAGCTTTCCGGTCACGGTAAAAGTAACTGACGGTAATGGATGTACGGGAATCGGGCCATCATATACATTGTTAGTCAATTCAGCAACAATTACTTTGAACCTGAAAATTTTCCTTCAAGGTTATTATATAAATGGTGGTTCCATGCAACCTGTATTGAATAACCAGGGTGTTCCATTATCACTATCAACGGAAACGGATACCATTATAGTGGAACTGCATCATCCGACAACATTTGCACTGATTGAATTAAAGAAAGTAGTATTGAAGACCAACGGTACTATTTCAATAACTTTCAATCAGTCTGCCGGATCGTATTATTTTGGTATCAGGCACAGGAATACAGTGCAAACATGGAGTGCTGCTGCTGTTGCGTGCACATCATCAACACCAGTATACGATTTTTCATCTGCGGCTAATAAAGCTTTTTCAGCCAACCAGGTTCAGGTTGAACCTGGTATATGGGCTTTTTATACTGGAGACCTTAACCAGGACGAATTTATTGATCCTTTTGATTTTGCTGATTTTGATACCGATAGCCAGAATGGTGTTAACGGAGTTTATGTTCCTACAGATTTCAATGGTGATGGTTTTGTTGATCCATTTGATTTCCAGGTTTTTGATGAGAACAGCCAGAACGGGGTTGGTGCAATACATCCCTAAAGACATGCCAATTTATTCTATCAAACTGATAAATTGAAATTCCAAAACAAATAAATGCGAAACTTATTATTGGTTTTGGAATTTGCAATTCTGATATCCTGTATCATTGAAATGGAAACTTACTGAAGGATTTCTCAATCAACTCATTTCCGAAAAATATTTGTGGAAATAAGGAATCGTTTCAATTCCTTTGTAAAAGTTTGCGATGTCAAATTTTTCATTGGGACTGTGCAGGTTGTCACTGTCAAGGCCAAATCCCATTAATACAACTTTTGTCCCCAGTTCTTTTTCAAACAGCGAACAGATGGGGATACTTCCGCCACCACGCACTGGGATTGGTGTTTTTCCGAATGTGGTTTCCATTGCTTTAGCAGCCGCTTTATACGCTTTGCTGTTGATGGGAGTTAAATATGGTTCCCCGCCATGAAGCAGGGTTGCTTTTACTGTTACATATTCCGGTGCAATTTTTTGCAGATGGTCTAGCAGGAGTTTAGACATTTTTTCGGACGACTGGTTTGGAACAAGCCTTGCAGAGATCTTTGCAAATGCTTTTGACGGTAGAACGGTCTTGGCACCTTCTCCTGTATAGCCACCCCATATACCATTTAATTCAAGTGTTGGCCTGATCCCGGTTCTTTCATTGGTAGAGTACCCTTTTTCGCCCCAGAGTTTTTTTACCCCAAGGTCTTTTTTATATTCATTTTTACTGAAGGGAGCTTTGGCCATCAAGGCTCTTTCCTCTTTAGAAGCGATCACTACATCATCATAAAAACCCGGGATCTTAATGTGGTTGTCCTTGTCGTGAAGTGATGCGATCATTTTTGCAAGGATGGTTATAGGGTTTGCCACTGCACCACCGTAAACGCCGCTGTGCAGATCTCGGTTTGGCCCGGTTACTTCTACTTCTATATAACTTAATCCACGCAAACCAATATCGAGGCTGGGCGTATCAAGGCTGATCATTGCACTGTCGCTTATTAAAACACAATCTGCTTTTAAAAGATCTTTGTGAGCGGAAACAAATTTCCCAAGGTTAGGTGAACCCACTTCTTCTTCACCTTCAATACAGAATTTAATATTATTCTGAAGTGTATTTGTTTGAACCAGGGTTTCCAAAGCTTTTATGTGCATATATACTTGTCCTTTGTCATCACAACTTCCCCTGGCGAATATTTTTCCATCCTTTATGACCGGGTCAAAAGGGCCACTGTTCCACAATTCCAGGGGCTCAGGGGGTTGCACATCGTAATGACCATAAACCAATACAGTTGGTTTGCTGGCATCAATAATTTTTTCAGCATATACGATCGGGTGCCCATCTGTTGGATAAATTTCAACTTTATCTGCACCCGATTCAAGTAATCTTTGCTTAACCGCTTCTGCACATTTGATCATATCCGGTTTATGCTCCGCTTTGGCACTTACACTGGGAATTCGCAATAGTTCGAGCAATTCATTTAAAAAACGATCTTTATTTTTTTCCTGGTAATCTTTCCAATCCTGTATCATGATGAATATTTTTTGTTATTTGAATCAATAAGAAGTTCACGAAAATAATCAATATTTTATTTTAATTTTTGTACATATGTTTAAATTAATTTTTATAAATAATTTAAGTGTTTTTATTTGGTTGTAAGGAGTCCATGCTATTACATTTGCGTCACGATTGCTTGTCAATTCATCAGCCTTTGTTTTGTTTACCTCCTTTTCTTTTTTGGATGTTACTTACAAAGGCTGAGTCAATTAAGACATTTCGCAGTATTTATTTAAGTTTTTTATATAAAGCAAAAGGCCCCAGGGAAAAAAAGTACAGCAATGCGGAAAGTACCAATAACCATTTCATAACTGAACAGATCGCTGTAAAAAGGGAAATATAGCCTGAAGAAAGTCCGTTAAGGGTGAAAAGCATGCCTGCATTTTCAGCAATATCCAGTAACCCGGCGTACAATGCTCCCATTGATATAAACAATCCAATTTTATTTATAAAACCCTTAAAAGATTCCGCAATTGTTTTGCAGGTATAAAAAAGGAACAGCGAATAAAAAAACAAAAAAATAAAATCCAGCCAGGTGTTTTTTATTGCTACCCTGATATTATCAATACCATTTGAACCACCCGGAGCCCATGCTTTTAAAATGTGTTGCGTCTTGGCATTGTTATATGCAAGTTCAAGGTTCAGTATACCGTATGGTGTGGCTGTTGTATTCAATGTTCTTCCTGTACTTGCCATGATATACATCATAATGAAAGTGCCTGCAACAAGAAATAACCAGTTTATTTTCTTTGTCATATTTTCTCAAAGCGTTGTTGCACAAAATCCCAGTTCACCAGGTTCCACCAGTTTTGAATGTAATCTGCCCTTTTATTCTGATACTTTAAATAATAGGCATGCTCCCAAACGTCGAGGCCTAGCAGCGGAAATCCATGAACTTCTACGGATGGCAGGTCCATCAATGGATTGTCCTGGTTTGCTGTGCTGCAGATCTTTAGAGATTGGTCAGCAGATACGATCAGCCATGCCCAGCCGCTTCCAAAGCGGGTTTTAGCAGCTTCACCAAATTTTATTTTAAAGTCTGCAAATGATCCGAAAGAGGTTTCAATCGTTTTTAATAATTTACCGGTTGGTTTATTATCTGCAGATTTGGGGCGCATGGAATGCCAGAACATCTCATGGTTGTAATGGCCACCGGCATTGTTGCGCATCTTAGTAGAATACTTTGATATTTTTGCAAGTACGTCTTCCAGTGGTTTGTTGGTATCTACAGCTTCAGCTGAAGCAGCCTCTTTTAAATTTTTGCAATAAGCTGCCGCATGTTTACTATAATGAATTTCCATTGTCAATGCATCTATTACATCTTCAAGTGCATTGTAACTATAGGGCAATGGTTGCTGATCAAAACCGGTTGCTTGTGAGTTATTAAGACTTTTATTTGATTTTTCAGGAGTTGATGAGAATGAACTCAACCCTGTAATTCCAAGTGTGATAGCGGCAGCCCCGGCAGCGGTATTTTTTATAAACTTTCTCCTTCCGGGTGATTGAGCGTTGTTCATGATTTTATGTTTTAAGATGTTTCGTTACCCGTCTTTTTAAATTTACGAAAGAATGGTTGTATTTTATTGAAAATTCTGTAATAATATTCTTTGCTGAAAAGTTGAGAATCATGCATGGCTTTGTATGTAAGAAATATCCCTGCAGGTGTTAAGACCAGCACTGCCAGCCACATGCCTGAAAAGGGCGAAACCATACTTTCTTTTACAAATTTCTCTCCAAACATATTCAACAGGTGGAAGATCAGGAAAAAGATAATTGCTACAACAAGGGGCATCCCGATTCCACCTTTCCTGATGATGGAGCCAAGTGGCGCGCCAATAAAAAACAATACCAGGCAGGCAAGTGACAATGAAAATTTTCTATGCCATTCAATTTTGTGAAGCCTGATATCTTTTTCCTTCGATTCCAGTTCATTTGATCCAAATTGCAGGGTGTTTTTGATTTGTGATGCAATATTAAATGAACCAGCCCTTACTCTTTCAGCCATAGAATCCGGGATCAGCGGGCTTTTAAGAGGTAAAGCCGATTTTGCCGCAACTTTTCGTATACTGTCGGGTACTTTTAAATAATGCAGATAAAAAGACAGGTCAGCATATTTTTTTACAGCAAGTTCATTTTTGACCTTTGTCAATGAATCAATATTTTTATTGAGTTGCCTTGCACTCAGCATCTGGTAATTTCCCCTAAAGGCACTGTCAGGTGTGTTTTGTTTTTGTAACACACTCAGGTCAA
This sequence comes from Ferruginibacter sp., assembly GCA_043717805.1. Lineage (GTDB taxonomy): Bacteria > Bacteroidota > Bacteroidia > Chitinophagales > Chitinophagaceae > Ferruginibacter. The sequence goes on along the minus strand of JAYSWW010000167.1, from coordinate 160 downwards.
AAAGTTTTTTGAATTCCTTAAAACCAAGCCTTACAAATTCAGTTGCTGTATCAAAAACATTTCCCCTTTCCTGGTAGCGGTATCCATTCTCCAAATTGAATTCGAGGAAATTTTTATCATCAGATATTTTCATGACTCCTTTTTCTGCAATGATACAGTT
>JAYSWW010000166.1:0-1929 GCA_043717805.1 Ferruginibacter sp. | reverse complement strand
ATTATGAAACATATTTTAAAACTTTTTATAGCAGTTGCAGCAATCGTTTTTTATGCTGCCTGTAACAAAGTAGATGACCTGCCTTTATATGGCAACGGCAATGCTGTTGTATTAAGCAGCTCGGTATCTACCATCGCTGCTGCTGTAGCAGATTCAAATAACAATGTTGTAAAGTTTTCCTGGACCGATCCAAAGTATGCACAGGATTCATCTTTGTACAAATTTGTTATTGAAATAGATTCTGCAGGAAGAAATTTTGCAAAGGAAGTTACCAGGACAGTAACCGGTGCTTATTCTTCCAATATGACTGCCAAAGAACTGAATGGGATTTTGCTTGGCTTTGGGTTTAAATTCAACGTACAATATACCATTGATGTAAGGGTTACTTCATCTTATGGAAATAACAATGAATTGTATAAATCAAATACCATTCAATTACAGGTTACGCCTTATAAAGTACCTCCAAAAGTAGCTTTACCAACATCAGGTAAATTATTCATCGTTGGAAATGCAACAGCCGGTGGATGGGGAAATCCTGTACCAACCCCAACCCAGGAATTGGCAAGGGTGGATGAAACAACCTTTATGGGTGTTTTTGATATGAGCGGTGGAAACCAATACCTGCTTTTACCGGTTAATGGCGACTGGTCCAATAAATATGCCGTTGGAGATAATGTACCGGCAACAGGTGGCGATTTTAATTATAATGCAGCAAATAATTTCACCGGCCCGTCAAGTGGCGGCACTTACCTGCTGATTGTTGATTTTCAAACTGGTAAATTCACACTGACTCCTTATACAGGTCCTCAATTACCTACAGACCTGTTTATGGTTGGTGATGCTACGCCGGGTGGATGGGGCAACCCGGTTCCTGTTCCATCTCAACAGCTTACCCGTTTGAATTCGGTTCAGTTTGAAATAACTTTGCCGATCATTGCAGATAAACAATACTTATTGTTACCTGTTAACGGAAGCTGGAGCAATAAATATTCAGTACCGAATAATTCAATTGCAGGCCTTTCTGCAGGCGGATATTTTGGATACAATTACAATGATAATTTCCCCGGCCCATCGATTGCTGGTAATTATAAGATCGAATTAAACTTTGCCCTTCACGATCCTGCTGCTCCAACAGCACCTACAGCCAAGTTCAAAACAACGAAATTATAATCAATCGTTTTAACTTTCTTCCTAAAAAAGTCCCGGAAATTCCGGGACTTTTTTATGTGGGCATTTTTTTCTTATTTAAACAATTCTTCCAGCACATGACCGATACTTCCTCCGGGCATTTGAATTTTCAGCAAAGCACTCAATGTTGGGGCTATATCTGTCATGTACACTTCCCGGTAAGTCTTTCCCGGCTTTATTTTCCAGCCATACCAGATCAATGGAATGTGTGTATCATACGCATACATGCTCCCGTGCTCGGTTCCAATGGATAATACATCGGTATATTGCGGTTTCAGAATGAACTGTATATCCCCGCTGCGTTTATAAAAATATCCCTTTGCAAACATGTCTTTTTGTTGAACCGGCAATATAACTTTATCAAATGCACTGTATTCGAAAACATTTACGACCTGTGGTTTTGCTTTTATATATTGAATGACCGCTGCTATTATCATTCCGGATTCGATCTTAGCAGAATCCAACAAAAAATGATCCAGGTAAACCTGGTATTCATAGATCGCCTTAACCAGGTTATTTATACCGAATTTTTCAGCACTGAACAGGTTCAGTTCATTTTTCAGATCTACAGCATATAAATTTCCTGCGGGCATTTTATTCTCATTCATAAATCCCGGCACTTGTGAAGCGCCATGATCGGCACTTAAGAAAAGTAAATATTTCCCGGCCCCGATCGTTGCATCCAGGTAATTCAAAAAGCCTTCGATTTCTTTATCCAGGCGCAGGTAGCAATCTTCAACC
>JAYSWW010000165.1:0-12824 GCA_043717805.1 Ferruginibacter sp. | reverse complement strand
AGAAGTGATCGTAAAAACAGGCGATGAGGATCCTGCATACGAGATAATCCGGCAGGCAATCAAAAAAAGAACTTATTATGCAAAACAGGTAGATGCTTTTAAGTGTGACTTATATACCAAGGATATGATCAAACTCCGCAATCTTCCCGACAAGATACTTGGCAGAAAGATCCCCAAAGAAGACCGCGATGAAATGAAGCTTGATTCTTCCGGGAAAGGGATCATTTATTTATCAGAATCTGTTGGCAAGATCAGTTCAGCACAGCCTGATAAGTTTAAACTGGAGGTGTTGAGCAGCCGGGTGAGTGGCAGCGGGGATTTTGGATTTACCTTTCCAACCTTCATTACATTTTATACAAACAATGTTACCATTTTTACTGACAGGTTCAATCCACGTGGATTTGTTTCACCCATTGCTGATGCCGCGATCAGGTTCTATAAATTCAAATTTTTAGGTACTTTCTGGGAAAACGGCAAAGCGATCAACAGTATCCGTGTTACAGCACGCCGTAATTATGAACCTTTGTTTTCCGGTGTGATCAATATAACGGACGGCGACTGGCGTATTCACAGCTTTGACCTGATGCTTACCAAAACTTCCCAGCTGGAATTACTCGACACACTCCGGATCACACAAATGCATGTACCCGTAACAGATGATGTCTGGAGGTTGAAAAGCCAGTTGCTGCATTTTAATTTTAACCAGTTCAAGATTGATGCCATCGGTAATTTTCTCAACGTTTATTCCGGGTATGACTTAAAGCCGGAATTTCCGAAAAAATTCTTCGATCGTATTGTTGTAAAGTATGATACCGGGGTCAATAAAAAACCAAAAGCATATTGGGATACCACCAGGCCTGTACCACTTGAACAGGAAGAATTCCTGGATTACAAGGTCAAAGACAGTTTGTATGAATTGAAAAAAGATTCAGGTTTTTCACAAAAAGATGCCGATTCATTGAATAAAAAACAGGGAAAAATAAAACCAATTGCTGCGTTGTGGAACGGGATCCGGCGAACACATTACAGTATAAAACAAAATTACACCTGGAATATCGAATCGCCCATTCAGAACTTGGAATACAATCCGGCTGAAGGGCTTGTGCTGAATATGAATGCAGGCTTCCGGACTTATTTAAAAAAATGGCGGACTGATTTTTCTTTTGAACCAAACCTGCGCTATGGTTTCAGCAATACACATTTGAATGCATGGGCAAGCGTAGGATTCCGCACCAGGGAAGTGGAAGCGGATAAAAAAATAAAACGTTTTGCCTGGACTTTCAGTGGCGGAAAAAGGGTGAGTGAATTTAACAAAGAATCCCCGTTGTTGCCCTTGGTTAACAGTATCAGTACCTTGTTTTATGGTGATAATTTTATCAAGACCTATGAAAATTATTTTGGGAGTATCAATTTTTCAAAACGCTATGAAAGTGGCCTGCGTTTCAATATAAATGCATTGTATGAAGACAGGATCCCATTGGAGAATACGACTTATTTCACTTTTTTTAAAGACAGTGCGAAGATCACAGCAAATTATCCGACTGAACGGATCACCCGTTCAGAATTGTTTCCGCACCAGGCTGTCATATTATCTGTCAGCGCCAGTTTCAAACCGGGGCAACGATACATTCAATTACCATACAGCAAGATTTCTCTTGGTTCAAAATACCCAACCTTTACGCTGGGATATGCCAAGGGCATAAAAAATATTTTCGGCAGCGATGTTGATTTTGATAAATGGAAATTTACCATAAGCGATGATAAGAATTTTAAACTGGCGGGATTGCTCAAATATAAGATCGGTGTGGGCGGTTTTTTGAATACCACAAAGGTTTATATACAGGATTACCAGCATTTCAACGGCAACCAATCTGCCGCTGCAAGTGAATATGTAAACAGTTTCCAATTATCCAAATATTATGAAAGCAGTACCATTTCGCAATTTTATACGTTTGCACACCTTGAACATCATTTCAACGGAATGATCACAAACAAGATACCGCTTTTCAAAAAACTGAACTGGAACCTGGTTGCTGGTGCCAATACTTTTTATGTGAACAGGAAAAGTAATTATGTGGAAGTATTTGCAGGTTTTGAAAACATTTTTAAATTATTAAGGGTTGATGTGGTGGCTGCATTTGAAAATGGGAAACGCGGCCATACCGGAATACGCATCGGAACCGGCGGGTTGCTGGGAAGCAGCATACAAAGAAACCGAAAAGAAGGGAGTGTGAGTATAAGTTTGTAATATATTTCACTTCTATAATGGTTGGTATTTATCAATTATTCGATAATTTTACGCTCAAATTTGGTTTGCCCTGCAAGCATCCAATCTATTAAATGTCTGACGCCCTCGTCTGACATTTAAAATTGTAATACGAACTGTCCGTCAGATATTACCGAGAAAATATTCAGGTAATATTTGTCAGACGAGACGTCAGACAAATAATGATTTCCCGTATACAACGGGATCAAATTAAAACTTATGGCAATACTACATAACCGTGTTTCACAGGATGAACTGAAGAAATTCCTGTATGAAGAAACGATCAGGCGAACCACCGTTTCATTTTATAAATATTTTTTTATTGAGGAACCTGCAAAACTCAGGGATGAATTGTACAAGGGCCTTAATGCCCTGAATGTTTTTGGCCGTATTTACATTGCGCATGAAGGGATCAATGCACAGGTAAGTATCCCGGAAGATAATTTTGAGGCATTCAAAGAATTCCTTTATGGTTTTGAAGCATTGAACCAACTAAGGATAAATATTGCTGTAGACAATGACGGCAAATCATTTTGGGTACTTAAAATAAAAGTGCGTGAAAAAATAGTTGCAGATGGCATTAAGGATCCTGACTTTGATATGGCCAATAAAGGGAAATATGTGAATGCTGCTGAATTTAATACACTTACCAAAGACCCGGATACGATCGTGGTCGATATGCGCAACCACTACGAATATGAAGTAGGGCATTTTGAAAATGCCATAGAAATACCCAGTGATACTTTCCGTGAGCAGTTGCCCATGGCCGCAGAGATGCTGAATGATCAGAAAGAAAAGAATATCATCATGTATTGCACCGGTGGAATCCGCTGTGAAAAAGCAAGTGCTTATATGCTTCACCGTGGGTTTAAGAATGTATATCACCTGGAAGGCGGCATCATTCATTATGCCAATAAAATAAAAGAAGAAAACCTGCCAAGTAAATTCCACGGAAAGAACTTTGTCTTTGACGACAGGCTGGGGGAGCGGATCACCGATGAGATCATCTCAAAATGCCATCAATGTGCTGAGCCTGCAGATACACATACAAATTGCAGGAACGAAGCCTGCCACCTCTTGTTTATCCAATGCAGCAAATGTGCAGAAAAATACCAGGGCTGCTGCTGCGAAGATTGCAAAAACGTTATTAACCTGCCGGAAGAAGTTCAGAAAGAATTGAGAAAAGGCATTGATAAGGGAAGGATGGTATTCAATAAATCCAAAATCCGCCTCCGGCATTCAGGCTTAAATAAAGAAGGATAAAATTTTCATATAAATAATTTTGCTGAAAAAATGAACTACTGATGAACAAAGAATCATTGATGAAAGAACTATCGCACAATACTTTTGTGATGCTGAAACCATCACCGGTAGCGGGCATCGGGGTTTTTGCAGTAGCAGATATCAAAAAAGGGCAACGAAATATTTTTTCCAGTGATACCAGTGATTGGATCAAAATATCCAAAAAGGAGATCGCAACTTTACCGCAACACAGCCAGGCCATCGTTGAAAATTATTGCCTGTATGATGAAGGGAATTATTATGTACCCGAATATGGATTTAAAATGGTTGACCTGGTTATTTTTTTGAATCATGCAGATGAACCAAATATCATCTCCATCAATGAAGGAGAGGATTTTGAAGCTTTAACCGATATCAAAGCCGGAACGGAATTGTTCATCGATTATGGAAAGATCGTAGATGATTAAACGGACTGTTGTAATTTTTTCAAAGAATCCAGGATGCGCTTTTCCGTTTCCGCATCACTTAGTTCTGAAGGAATGAATTTTTCCTCGATCACTTTTTCAAACAATTCAATATACCTGTTGCTGATGGAACGGATCCACTCATCACTCATGGCAGGTATTACCTGGCCTTCCTTCCCCATAAAATTATTTACGATGAGCCATTCCCTGACAAATTCTTTGCTCAGTTGTTTTTGTTTTTCATTTTTTTGCTGACGTTCTTCAAATCCTTCAGCATAAAAGTACCTGGACGAATCCGGTGTATGAATTTCATCCATTAAAAAGACCTCGTTATTGATCTTCCCAAATTCATATTTGGTATCGGCAAGTATCAATCCCTGTTTTGAAGCGAGTTGTTTTCCTCTTTCAAATAATTTCAATGCATAGGATGACAATATTTCCCATTCCATTTCACTGGTCAATTTTTCAGACAAGATATCCTCTTTGCTGATATCCTCATCGTGGCCAACGGATGCCTTGGTGGAAGGTGTTATGATCGGATGGGGGAAAAAATCATTTTCTTTCATACCATCCGGCATTGTAATGCCACATAAGATCCGTTTCCCAGACTGGTATGTGCGCCATGCATGGCCGGTCAGGTTCCCCCTGACAACCATTTCTATCTTAAACGGATCACATTTTTTCCCGATACTTACATTTGGAGCAGGAGAATCCAACAACCAGTTTGGACAAATATCCTTTGTTGCACCCAGCATATATGCAGCGATCTGGTTTAAAACCTGTCCTTTAAATGGTATGGGGTGAGGCAAAACAACATCAAAAGCAGAAATACGGTCGCTGGCAACCATTACCAATAATGTATCTGCGATCGTATACACATCTCTTACCTTGCCTTTATAAAAATGAGTTTGACCGGGGAACGAAAATTGATTCATGTGCTAAAGTAGTCTCAACCAATGAATAATATGAAGTATGCTGGCAATAAGATTTCAACACCCCGTTCAAAATTAAATTTCATAAGCATACTAACTATTCTTATTTTGCCAGATATTTAAACCAAAACAAAGCTATATGAGAAAAATTACAAGCCATTTGGTTGCTTTTTTATTGACTAATATTTTAACAATCACGGCTTTTGCCCAGAATGTAAATATCAGCGGAGTTGTAAAAAACAGCAATACTAAAGAGGCTTCAGGTGCTGTATCTGTAAATGTTAAGGGCACCACCAATGGGACTTTTACAGATGATAAGGGGAACTTTAAATTAACTGTAAAGAGCTTACCTGTTACACTGACTGTCACTTCTATTGGATATGAGTTACAGGAAATTACCGTAAAAAGCGCTTCAGAACCCATTGTAGTGCAATTTGTACCTTCAAGTGCATTGGGACAGGAGATCGTAGTATCAGCCAGCAGGGTTCCTCAAAGGATCATGGAATCGCCTGTATCTATAGAAAGAGTAAATGCTGCGGCAATACGCAATTCACCGGCAGCAAATTACTATGATGTGGTAACCACACTGAAAGGTGTGGATGTAACCACTTCATCCCTTACATTTAAAACACCTACCACCCGTGGATTCAACGGAAGTGGCAATACACGTTTCAATCAATTGGTGGATGGAATGGATAATATGGCTCCGGGATTGAATTTTTCTGTTGCATCGATCATTGGTTTAAGTGAACTCGATGTTGATAACCTGGAATTGTTATCAGGTGCATCTTCAGCTTTATACGGTCCGGGAGGTATGAACGGAACTTTGTTATTGACCAGTAAGAATCCCTTCAAATACCAGGGTTTATCTTTCCTGGTAAAAGAAGGCATCATGCATACTGATAAAAGGCAAAGAGATGCTTCAGCTTATCACAACTGGAACGTTCGTTGGGCTAAAAAAATATCTGAAAAATTTGCATTTAAATTTAATATGGAACTGGTCCAGGCAAAAGACTGGCAGGGAACTGATTACAGGGATTATCGCAGGTCTGCTACAAGTGGTTCTGTAAAGGCAGGAACAAGGGAAACCGATCCGAATTATGACGGTATAAATGTTTATGGAGATGAAACAACTGTAGAGATCAGGTCTGCCGTATTAAACTCTGTTGCTGCTGCTGCACCTTTTCTTAAAAATTTCATTGATACATTGAATGGCGGCAGGGCCATTGATGTTTCACGTACCGGTTATACTGAAAAAGAAGTTACCAATCCAAATACCGTAAATTATAAAATTTCCGGTTCCTTACATTATATGGTTACTCCGGGAACAGAAGCTATCCTGGCTGCATATTGGGGAACTGGTAATACAGTTTACACCGGTAGCGAAAGGTATTCTTTAAAGGATTTTAAAATGGGTCAGTATAAATTTGAATTGAATAATAAGAACTGGTCGTTCCGTGCCTATACAACACAGGAAAATGCGGGTGAATCTTATAACACGACTGTTGCAACCCGTTTGTTCAATGAAAGCTGGAAACCCAGTGGTGGTGCTACAGGATGGTATGCTACCTATGGCCAGACATATTTAGGAGCAAGGCTGAACGGATTGTCTGATGCTGCTGCACATGCCGCTGCAAGGGCTGCTTCTGATGTTGGACGCCCTTTGGCAAACAGTACTCAATTTAAAAATTCTTACGACGCCATCCGTAAAAAACCAATTAAAGAAGGTGGCGCATTGTTGTTAGATAAATCAGACCTCTACAATGTTGAGGGAAATTATAACCTTACACAATTCACCAAAAAAGTTGCTGATGTTTTGGTAGGCGCCAATTATAAGCGTTATGTGTTGAACTCTGAAGGTACATTGTTTGCTGATTCAACTGGTCCGCTTGGTATCAATGAATTTGGTGCTTATTTACAGGCTTCCAGGAAATTAATGGATCGTATCTCACTCACATTATCCGGGCGTTATGATAAAAACCAAAACTTCAAAGGACGTTTTACACCAAGAGCTACTGTTTTGGTTAAAGTAAAAGAGAATAACAATATCCGTTTATCGTATCAGACTGCTTATCGTTTCCCTTCTAACCAACAACAATACATTGACCTTGCTGTAGGTAGTGTTCGTTTGATTGGCGGAAACAAAGGCTTCGCAACCCGTTATGATTTTGCAGGCCATCCTTTATATGACTTTGAAGATCTGAGAACCGGGAAAATTACCCAGGTAAATGCAGATGAATTGAAACCGGAATCATTGTCTTCATTTGAAGCTGGATATAAAGGGCTGTTGATGCAAAATAAATTACTGATCGACCTGTATGGTTATTATGGACAATACAAAGATTTCCTTGGAAGAAAAGTAACAGTTCAGGCATCCGGTGCAACAATAAGCCAGGCGGATACTTCAAAGGGAAACAGGCTTTCAATTCCTGTTAACTCTACAGATAAAGTTAAATCCTATGGATTTGGTATCAGCCTAGATCTGAGGCTGGCCAGGAACTTTACAGTAGGCGTTAACCTTGCTTCAGATGTACTTACAGATGTACCTGCAAATTTTGTGGCATATTTCAATGCTCCAAAATATAAAGTGAATGCTTCACTTGGCAATACAGGGTTTGGTAAAAACAAGCGTTTAGGATTTAACCTGACTTATAAGTGGACACAAGGATTTTTATACCAGGGTGATTTTGCAACAGGTAACCTTCCGGATGTTCAGACAATGGATGGACAGATCAGTTATAAATTCCCAAAAACAAAATCTATAGTGAAATTGGGTGCATCCAACCTTTTCAATCAATATTATTACAACGCTGTTGGTAACTCACAGATCGGAGGATTGTATTATCTGAGTTTCGGGTACAATATTTATTAAAAACATTTAATAAGTAAAACATTTTAATATTAAAATCTTGAATATGAAATATATTATCAAAAGAAATAAGATCAGTTTTTTGTTGGCTTTTACAGCAATGATGATTTTTTCTGCCTGTAACAAGGATATGGAACAATTTTCAGATGCTCCTGTTGTTGCATCAACTTTACCTGCGTTGGGCGATGTTTTGAAAGCCAATGCGGATGACAGCCTTTATTACAGGCTCATTATTAAAAGTGGATTGTTGGCAACCATCAATAACAAGCCTACTACTTACACCATGTTTGTACCGGGTAACAATGGAATGAAACTTTTTATCAATGCCATTTCCGGTGGTGCAGTACCTTTAAATGCACCTGATGCAGTTTTTTCAGGATTTATCACTGCAAACATACCTGCAACAACTGCCGGAAGCATTGTAAGTTATAATACCTGCCCGCAGAAAATAACTTCTGCAAGCATTCCATCAACTTTTCCAAATTTTCAATATCCATCCATATTAAATCCGGCTCCAACTGTGAGCGCTTTGTTGAGATTGACAACTTTCCCGTCTACCCGCAATGGTGCATGGGTAAATAATATTCCAATCACTGCTGTTAACCAGGATGCAGCAAATGGTGTGATACATCACACTGCTTTCCTGGTAACACCTCCGCAAAAATTTTTGTGGGACAGGATCAATACAGATGCAGGCTTAACTTATTTAAAAGCAGCGATCATCAGGGCTGATAGTGGAACAGGTAATCCCGGTACTTTACAGGCTGCATTGCTTAATATCGGTGCAAACCTGACCGTATTTGCTCCAACAGATGCTGCTTTCCAGGCAACCCTTACAGGAGCTATTTACCAGGGATTGGTTGCTGCCGGATATCCTCCAGGTGCCGGCACTTTAGCTACTGCAACGGCACTGGCATCTTCACCTACTGTATTCAGCAATCCATTGTTGTATAGTGTATTATCTGCTCAAACGGTGAAAGGGATCGTTGTATATCATATTTTTGGAAACAGGGCATTTACCAATAACTTCCCAACTACCGCTACATCTTACCCGACATTATTAAATGGCGGAATTCCATCGCATCCAGGGCTAAGCATTGCGGCTGTGTTTGGAGCACCATTTGTTACTTCTGCAACTGTAAAAGGAGTGGGAAATGCAACAGCTGCAAATATTACAATAAATACCACACCACTCACACCTGATCCATCAGGAACAAGTGATCAGCATTATTTGAATGGGGTTTTACATAAGATCAACCAGGTTTTATTACCTCAGTAATAAATTTATTCAACCAATAAAAATGGCTTCCAAAACGGAAGCCATTTTTATAAATATCTATTTGATTCTTTTAAGTTGTTAAGGTATATTCTATTGTATAAGTCATTGATAAAACTTTAAACTATTTAAACGTTTTAAACGAAATTAAACATTTAAACATTAAACCTGAAATGCATCACATCTCCATCCTGCACAACATATTCTTTTCCTTCAATTCTTAACCTTCCGTTTTCCCTGCATGCTGCTTCCGACTCATAAGTTATAAAATCTTTGTATGAAATAACTTCCGCTTTTATGAATCCTTTTTCAAAATCAGTATGAATAACACTGGCAGCCTGGGGCGCTTTCCAGCCATGATGAATGGTCCATGCCCTTACTTCCTGCACACCGGCAGTAAAATAAGTAGAAAGGTTTAAAAGCTTATAGGTTGAATGAATCAGCCTGTCCAATGCTGGTTCAACCATATTGTATTCTTCCATGAACATTTGTTTGTCCTCAGGATTTTCAAATTCTGCGATCTGTGCTTCAATGGCATTTGTCATTACGATCACTTCATTTCCTTCATTTTTTACTGCTTCGATCAATGCTTCACTGTATTTATTGCCTTTGTGCATACTGGCCTCATCCACATTGGCTACATATAAAATATGCTTGTCGGTTAAAAGGAACAGGTCTGCAATGGCCACTTTATCATCTTTGCTCAATCCAAGCGTTATGATATTTTTCCCTTTTTCAAGATGTACTTTGCAATTCATCAGTATCTCAAGTTCAGCTTTGGCCTTTGTATCTGTTTTTGCCATTTTTTCTGTACGCTGGATTTTTTTATCTACACTCTCCAGGTCTTTCAACTGCAGTTCGGTTTCAATGATCTCTTTATCTCCAACAGGATTGATCGGCCCTTCATCCCTTAAAATATTTTCATCTTCAAAGCAACGGATCACATGAATGATGGCATCCACTTCACGGATATTGGCTAAAAATTTATTACCCAATCCTTCCCCTTTACTGGCACCTCTTACCAGGCCTGCAATGTCAACGATCTCTATCTGCGTGGGAACAGTCCTGTTTGGCTTAACCAATTCCTCCAGTTTGTAAAGCCTGGGATCAGGTACATTCACAAGACCGATATTCGGTTCAATGGTACAAAAACGGTAATTGCTTGCCTGTGCCTTGGCACTGTTGCTCACTGCATTGAATAGGGTTGACTTTCCTACATTTGGTAATCCCACGATGCCTGCTTGTAATGCCATGTTGTTGGTTGCTTTTTATTTGATGTTTTTGAAAAGACTAAAGGCTAAAGGCTTTTTTCGAGGTGCAAAGGTAAGGTTTGAATTGAAATATCAGAATTCATTATAAAACACTAATTTCAAAAAATAATTTTTGGTTTTTGGGGATAGATTGCAAATGCTTTCAACCTCAAACTTCTAACCTCAAACTTCGAACATATATGGCTTTAAGTCGCATCTGGTCTGCTTTTATCATTATTGCAATTTTGGTTGGCAGTTTTAAATTATTTGTAAGGGACGATAACAATACCATTTTCAGTTCGATGGTTACCGGCAAGTCGGGCGACACGATCAAAATAAAAACCACAGATTCTGTATTTGTATCCAAAGAAATATTACGATCATTAGACACCAATAAAATTTTTAGTTCCGGCGATGTAAAGATGATGCGGACAGGCGATGGAAAATTACTGAGTTTTAAGATGCAAACGGCAGATGGTGTGATAGAGACCTGCAAAGTTGCAGTAAATCTTTGCATCGGGCTTATCGGTATCATGGCATTGTTCATGGGGTTTTTAAGCATTGCAGAAAGAGCAGGCGGGATAAGGTTCCTGTCAAAGATCATCGGGCCATTCTTTTCAAAAATATTTCCTGGTGTTCCGAAAGGGCACCCGGCAATGGGACATATGATGATGAATTTTTCTGCAAACCTCCTTGGACTTGACAATGCTGCTACACCTTTTGGGATAAAGGCAATGGAAAGCCTGCAGGAATTGAACCCGGATAAAACAACCGCTTCCAATGCACAGATCATGTTTCTATGCCTGCATGCTTCAGGGCTTACACTGATTCCGGTTAGCATAATAGCTTTGAGAGCAGCTACAAAAGCTGCTAACCCGATGGACATTTTTATTCCCTGCATGATCGCAACATTTGTAGCAACCATTGCTGCCATGCTCATTGTTTCTTTCAAACAAAAAATAAATGTATTTCAGCCTGTCATTTTAGGTTGGGTACTGGGTATTTCAGGTATAATCGCATTGCTGATCGTTTATATCACCAGGTTAGATACAAATGGAGTACAGTCATTTTCCGGCAGCCTTAGCAACGGACTTATCCTGTTGATATTTTTATTGATCATCATCGGGGGCATTTATAAAAAGACTGATATTTTCGATGCCTTCATAGATGGTGCCAAAGGCGGGTTTGAAACTGCGGTAAGGATCATTCCTTACCTGGTTGGGATGTTGGTTGCGATCAGTTTGCTTAGAACCAGCGGCTCTTTTGATGTGTTGATCAATGGAATGAAATCCATGTTTGCTGCAATGGGAACAGATACCAGGTTTGTAGACGGGTTACCAACTGCGTTGATAAAACCTTTCAGTGGAGGTGGCGCCAGGGGTATGATGGTTGATACCATGAAGAATTACGGCCCGGATTCATTTGCCGGAAGATTGTCCTGTATTCTTCAGGGATCATCAGATACAACTTTTTATGTGATTGCGGTTTATTTTGGTGCGGTTTCGGTAAAGAATACCCGCTATGCTGTTGGAGCTATGTTACTGGCAGATCTTGTTGGTATCATAACATCCATAATACTTGCGTATCTTTTCTTTGGAGGAGTGGCATAATTGCATTGATCTTTCTATTTTTTATGCATGCTGTCTCTCAGGTTAATGGTTTCTGTTTCTTCTTCCGGTATTGTCAACAAACCGGAATTGAATAATCCCGCAAGGCTTTTTGCTTTGTAAACAGCCCTTGTAAATCGGTTTCCCATAACAATGATTGTTGCGTCTTCATTGATCATACGAATGAATGCAGCATTGTTTCCATGCCACCATCCATTGTGATAGATCAGCTTGCTGCCATTCGGATAAATATTCATCCGCCAACCCAATCCATAATTCCTGATACCCGGTTTTTCATTGCTGTATGGGGCATAAGCCTGTTCAAATATTTCAGGCTTAAATATCAGGTTAGTGGCAAGTGCCCTGTCCCATTTCAACAGGTCACGGGGAGTGGTGTAAATATTTTTGTCACCATACACCTGTTCCAAAGAATTTTTTGCTATCAAAGTACCCCTCCAGTCGTAACTTGGATTTGCCTGTGATGAATCACCGGGCGTAAAAACAAAACTATTTTTCATTTGTAAAGGAATAAAAAATGTTTTTTGAATATACTGAGGGTACGAAATGCCTGTTACTTTTTCAATCAACAACGCCAGCAATGCATAATTTGTATTACAGTAAGAAAAGTGGGTTCCGGGTGAACTGATATCTTTAAGATCAGCTTTGTGGTTGATCAAATAATCCAGCACATCCTGGTTTTTATAGTTTGTAATATTATCCCAATGTGGATCTTCCATAAAATAAAGGTAATTGGGAAGTCCGCTTCTGTGGCTTAACAGGTTGCGTATGGTAATTCCGGGGTAATTAAAAGCAGGGAAATATTTATTGAATTCGTCATCCAATTGAATTTTATTTTCCTGTGCTAATTTTAATACAGCCATAGCCGTAAATGTTTTTGAAACAGAAGCAATGTGAGTA
>JAYSWW010000164.1:0-1941 GCA_043717805.1 Ferruginibacter sp. | reverse complement strand
TATGGCCCAATGCTTATAAAAATGATAAAACTGCATTCAGTGATCAGTTACTTGAAAACGGCAATACCGATTTTTATTTCAGCAAAAATGATCAGCGGGGTTATATGAACCGGATCGATTTCAAGGTAAATGGAATTACTGCCAAACAGGAAGATCATCCACAACAGCAGGACATCGTTAAATTGATACTGCCAACTGCACTGCCACCGGGAAGTTCTGCAAATATTGAGACTGCATTCCATGTAAAACTTCCTTATAATTTTTCAAGAAGTGGCCATATAAAACAATCATACCAAATTACACAATGGTATCCCAAGCCGGCTGTATACGATAAGAAAGGCTGGCATGAGATGCCTTATCTCGACCAGGGTGAATTTTACAGCGAGTTTGGCAATTACGACGTTAAGATCACTGTACCCAAAAAATACATTGTTGCTTCAACAGGTATTTTTAAAGAAGAAAAGAATTATGATTCAATAAAAACACTCCGCTTTGAACAGGAAAATGTACACGACTTTGCATGGTTTGCGGATAAAGATTTTGTTGTTATACGGGACACACTTCAACTTCCTTTTGGCATAATAGAAGTAAAAGCTTTTTACAATAAGGCAAATACTGTTCTTTGGAAAAATGCCATCAGCTATATCAAAACCGCCATTACAACAAAATCCAAATGGCTGGGAGAATATCCATACAAAACCGTTTGTGTTGTTGAAAGCCCCGACAATGGAGATGGCGGCATGGAATACCCGACTATCACACTGATCGCTTCAACTTCAAATGAAAAGGAACTTGATTACCTGATCAATCACGAAGTGGGCCATAACTGGTTCTATGGAATACTCGCTTCAAATGAACGGCTGCATCCCTGGATGGATGAAGGCATGAATACATATTATGACAACAGGTATTTACTAAAGAAATACGGAAGTTCAAATTCAGCACTCATGCAAACAAGATCTTCTTTTTTAAAGAACAGATTGCCGGAAGACCTTTCACATACCTTATTACAGACGGTCACCTCAATTAAAAAAGACCAGCCAATAGAAACCTCTTCTGAAAAATTCAATGAAATCAATTATGGCCTGGTTGCCTATATTAAAACGGGCGAATGGATGAAGTTACTGGAATCATCTCTTGGCCAACCTGTATTTGATCATCTCATGCAGGAATATTACAACCGCTGGAAGTTCAAACATCCTTATCCGGAAGATTTTAAAGCTGTTGCAGAAGAGATAAGCGGGAAAAACCTTGATTCGATCTTTTCATTGCTGAATAAAAAAGGAAGTTTGCAAAAACCGGTAAAAAAAGACATCAGATTCGCAACTCTTTTCAGCATGAAAAATACCGAAAAGCACAACTATGTTTTTATTTCTCCTGCAGCGGGATACAATTTTTATGATAAATTAATGGTTGGGGCCCTCATACACAATTACACTTTACCCCTTCCCAAATTCCAGTTCATAGTTTCCCCGCTTTATGGAACCGGTTCTAAAAAACTGAATGGCATAGGAAGGATCAGTTACAACTGGTATCCGGGCAACCGGGGACAGAAAGCAGAAATTTCCATTTCTGCATCAAAATTCACTGTTGACAGCTTTACTGATTCTACCGGTACAAAAAACTATTTACAGTTCAATAAAATAGTTCCGTCTTTAAAATATGTATTTGCCAATAAAGATCCCAGGAGCACATTTAGAAAATACATTCAGTGGAAAACATTTTTGATCAGTGAAACTTCTCTGTTATTTTCCAGGGATACTGCCAGGCAAATAGATGTCATCACCTACCCGGTGAACCACCGCTATTTAAACCAATTGCAGTTTGTAATTGAGAACAACAGAAAGCTTTATCCATATAACGGAACTTTGCAGGCAGAACAGGGTGATGGATTTATCCGGCTAAATATTACCGGCAACTACTTCTTTAATTATTCTGAAA
>JAYSWW010000163.1:0-5007 GCA_043717805.1 Ferruginibacter sp. | reverse complement strand
ACATGTGGATGTACCAGTCATTCAATGTGAGCCAGACCAGCAATGCCATTACTAACAACCGGATCATAGATTATGATTCAGCAAAAACAACCACACAGCCCATCAATACCAACGGAAATTTGTCCATACAGTTATGGGCAGGTGTTGGGTTTAAAATCAAGAAAATAGATACCAGGTTTAATATCAATCCCAATTTAAGTTATTCAAAATTTGCAGATGTGATCAACAATAAAAAAAGTTATGCCAACAATTTATCCGCAGGGTTGAATTTTTATATTTCAAAATCAAAGGAAAAAAAGTACGACATATCGCTGAGCAATGATTTTTCATATAACAGTAATAAAACATCACAAAGCACTTCAAAGATCAATTATTTTACAAATTCGGTGTCGGCAGATGTTACCATTTACATTCATAAAGTATGGTCCATCAGTACTGATTTCCAGTTCTCTGCACGCCAGAAAACAGAGCAGTTCAGCAACAATTTGAACAATTCATTGTGGAATGCGAAGTTGCAAAAAACCTTTAAAAACAATGAGTTCACGGCTTTCATCAGGATACGTGACATACTGAATCAGAATATCGGAATTGAAAGAAGTTTCAACGGGAATTCGTTATCGGAAGAAAGAAATGACCGTTTAAAAAGATATTGGATGATCGGTTTTGCCTGGGATTTTAAGAACAAAGGAGCAAAGACCGCACAATAATTTTAAAAAACAATCAATAAAGTCAATCACATGAAAGTTAAAATATTTTTTATCATAAGCCTGTTCTTTGTTTTTCAACAATTGAATGCGCAGGTATTTATAAACAAAGCTGTTGTTGAATACGAGGTAAAAGTGAATATCAAAAAAACGATGGGCAACAGTTCGTGGGCAGAGATGATGAAAGAAAATATGCCCCAATTCAAAACAGGTTATTTTCAATTTACATTCGCAGATAATAAAAGCATTTATAAATTTGATCATTGGGATGACAAGAAAGTTCCTGAATGGATGCGGAAAAGTGATGAGGAAAATGCCTGGTTTTTTGATCACAACAATGGCAGGTTCAGCATGAGAAAAAATGTATTTGGATCAGATTTTTATGTGGAAGATTCCATTCCTGTCATAGAATGGCGCCTTACAAATGAGAACAGGGTGATCGCAGGTTTTAATTGCAGAAAGGCTGTGGGGAAGATCATGGATAGTGTTTATGTATTTGCATTTTATACAGATGAGATCAGCATTCCAGGCGGCCCCTGTTCTATCAGTGGGTTACCCGGAATGATCCTGGGTTTAACCATACCTCGCATGTATGCTTCCTGGATAGCAACCAGAATAATCGTAAATGATGTGAACGTCAGTGTTATAAAACCAGTATCTGCAAAAAAATATTATACGGTCAATGCCCTTAAAACAACTATTAAGGAACGTACCAAAGAATGGGTAAGTGAAGATGATCCTGAATCACAAAAATGGATAGAACAGTTGTACTGGAGTACGTTGTTGTAATAATATCGAACAAGGAACATTTGAATTTTGAACAAGGAACAAGGAATTTCGAATTATGATCGGAGTTACATACTTCAACATTCGTAATTCCTTGTTCCTTGTTCGATATTCCTCAGATCTCAAACCCATCCGGAACGATCGCTCCCTTTTTAATGACCACAATGCCATCCTTGATTGCTAACAGTGAATGGTCTGAATCGGTTAAATGTGGGCCACCTTTGATGTTCACATTGTTTCCAATGCGGCAATCTTTGTCAACGATCACATTGGTTAAATTACAATTGTCGCCAATTCCGATCCTGGGAATTCCCTTATTATAATTGTAAGCGATCTCTTCAATGGTTTCATAAAAATCATTTCCCATCAGGTAACAACTGGTTATTTTACTTCCCGCTCCAACCCTGCTGCGGATCCCAACAACGCTGTTAACGATGCTGGTTGCATGAATGATACAGCCTTCTGCCATGATTGTTTGCTGCATGGTAGTGCCGCTTATTTTTGCAGGAGGAAGCATACGTGCCCGTGAGTAAACCATTTTTTTATTGTCAAACAGATTGAATGGCGGAATGTCCAGTGTCAGTGCCAGGTTGGCCTCGAAGAACGAATAAATATTCCCGATATCGGTCCAGTAACCATCATATTGAAAACTGGCCACGTTGTATTTTTCAATAGCATCGGGTATGATCTCTTTACCAAAATCGGTAGCATCTTTTTTTTCCACTTCCAGCAGATCGAATAACAGCTTTCGGTTAAAAATATAAATACCCATTGAAGCCAGGTAATTCCTGCCCTGCAGTTTCATTTCGTCACCGGTATTGCTGACCCATGCAGGCAATAATTCTTTGGCGGGTTTTTCAATAAAAGAAGAAATACAGTTCTTATTGTCTGTTTTTAAAATGCCAAACTCGGTTGCTTCACGTTCTCCCACCGGGATGGTTGCAATGGATATATCAGCACTGGTGTTTATATGATTGTCCAGCATTTCCCCAAAATCCATTTGATAAAGCTGGTCGCCACTTAGTATGAGTACATATTCAAAGTCATTTTTATCAATATGCTTCAACGATTGCCTTACAGCATCTGCTGTTCCCTGGAACCAACCCGGGCTGTCGGGTGTTTGTTCTGCTGCCAGGATGTCTACAAATCCACTGCTGAACCCGCTGAACTGGTAGGTATTTTTTATGTGCTTATTCAGGGAGGCAGAATTGTATTGGGTGAGAACAAACATCCGGTTGATATTGCTGTTGATACAATTTGAAATCGGTATATCAACCAGCCTGTATTTACCTGCTATCGGTACTGCAGGTTTGCTCCTGGTTGCCGTTAACGGATACAGCCTGCTTCCTGCGCCACCACCCAATATTACGGCTACAACTTGTTTGTGGATCATAAAAATATGTTTTAAATGGTAATTGATTTATAGAGTTCAATGTATTTATTTGCACTCGTTTCCCAACTGCTGTTTATGTTCATCATCCTTTTTATTATTTCATCCATTTTTGTTTTATCACTATACAACCCGATCGCCCTGTGAATTGAAAAAACGATGTCATCCACACTGGCATGGTTAAAACAAATGCCATAACCGTTCTCATCACCAAAATCTATTACAGTATCCTTTAATCCCCCGGTTCGGCGTACAACCGGTACCGTTCCATAGCGCATGGCATACAATTGGTTAAGCCCGCAAGGTTCTACCCTGCTTGGCATCAGAATAAAATCAGCACCTGCATACATCTGGTGGCTTAATTTTTCATTGTAACTGATCTGTGTTTTGTAATATCCTATCCAGTTCTTATGTAAATTTTCCAATGCCATTTCAATTCCCGGATCCCCGCTGCCCAGGATCAGGCAACTGAATTCAAAACCTGCCTGGTCAAAAGCCTGTGTAATGGCTGCCGGCAACAGGTCTGCTGCTTTTTCATTTACCAGCCTGCCGATAAAGATCAGCAATGGATATTTTTCATCAAAGTTGAATTCATTGCAAATGCTTTTTTTATTGAGTTTTTTGCCGGATTTATAATCTTTCACACTGTAATTATCGAGAATATATGTGTCTTTTTCCGGGTTCCATACAGCATAATCAATACCATTTAATATGCCCGTACATTTTCCCATTTCATAATTGAACAGGCCTTCCAGTCCATTGGCTTCTCCCATGAGTTCTTTCATGTACCCCGGGCTAACGGTATTAACCTTGTCGGCACTTTTGATACCACATGCCAACGGATTGATCGTATTGTTCCAATCAAGTAAGCCCCATTTCCAGGTATCCCAGGAAGGAATATAAGTTACTTTATCCCAGCCCATCCAACCCTGGTATTGTGCATTGTGTATGGTGAGAACTGTTGGTATTCCCGCCAGGTGCCTGTAAGCAAAGCAATTCCGCATCATAAAAGGGATCAGCGCTGCATGGTGATCATGTACGTTCACCACATTTGGATGATGTTCCCATTTGCTCAGCCATTCAAGTACTGCGATCTGGAAAGCAGTAAATCTTTCTGTGTCGTCGTCATAACTGTATATCTTTTCCCGGTCAAGCAATCCATAAATGTCTATACAATAAAGGTCAAACCCCAGTTTATTGGTCTTTTCTTTGATGATGGTAAAATCATAATTCAATTGTGCCATGGAGAAATATCCTTTATGCACCACTTCCCATTCATTGTCGTAAAGGAATTTTGTCCGGTGCATCGGCATCACAACTTTAGCAACATGCCCCAATATTTGCTGGTATTTCGGAAGCGCACCCACCACATCTGCAAGTCCACCTGCTTTTGCCATGGGATAACATTCAGCACTTACATGTAGTATTTCCATTAATAATATTTATAAAAATAATCCGATTTAAGAAGTTTATACAAAACATCTGCAATCAAATGTATTAAAACAAATTAAAGTAGTTGATAATTATGCATAAATTAAAAAACTAATTTTTATTCTCATAAAAATTCTTGTTATTTTCAACCTTCAAACTAACGAGTATGCCTACAGAACAAAAAAGCAACCTGGCAGGATCTGCCATAATACCAACAAACTACAGCGCTTTGGGTACATTGGTTACCGTGTTTTTCTTTTGGGGATTCATTGCGGCCGGTAACAGTGTTTTTATACCTTTTTGCAAGCACTATTTTAATTTAGACCAATTTCAAAGCCAGTTGATAGATTTTGCCTTTTATACGGCATATTATATTGGCGCACTGGGCCTGTTTGCGTACGGTGCTTTTGGGGGTAAAGACCTTGTGGGTAAATGGGGTTATAAAAAAAGTATTGTATATGGATTGCTTTTCTCAGCATTAGGTGCTGCTGCCATGATCATTGCAGTCAATGCAAATACTTTTGCAGGCATGCTGGTAGGTTTATTCATAGTTGCACTGGGGTTTTCTTTGCAACAAACAGCGGCCCAGCCATTTGCTATATCACTGGGTGACCCCAGCACCGCAACCAGCCGTGTTAACCTGGGTGGAGGTATCAATTCATTTGGTACCACCATTGGCCCAATTGTGGTGGCATT
>JAYSWW010000162.1:0-1945 GCA_043717805.1 Ferruginibacter sp. | reverse complement strand
CGCGCGACATCGTTTCGCGTTCGATCGTTGCAAAATTCATCAATCCAAGAATGGTAGGTGCCAGGTCTATCTGGCTGGTAAGCCTGTTTTCCAGTTTTGGTACCAGCAATGAAGGGCCATAGATCAGGCAGGGAATGTGATACCTGTTTGGTGGCAGGTCTGTTTTACCAGCGCTTTTAGAACAATGATCAGCCACGATCACAAACAAAGTATTATTAAACCAGGGCTTTTGCCTCGCATCCAGCAAAAATTTATTAATGGCATAATCGGTATATTTTACAGCTCCTTCTATGGATTGGGTTGATGGCGGAATGTCAATCCTTCCTTCCGGGTATGTGTATGGCCTGTGATTACTCACAGTCATTATATGATTGAAAAATGGTTTCCCGGTTTTGTAGGTCTTATCAGATTCATTTATTGCAATATCAAATGCATCTTCATCTGCAACGCCCCAGGCAGTTTCATGATGAATGTTTTGTTTGGGAATATCTGATTTATCAATTACCTGGTATCCGTTGTTGCTGTAGAAATAACCCATATTGTCGAAAAAACTGTTTCCTCCATAAATGAATTTTACATCATATCCTTTGTCTTTTAATACATTCCCCATGCTGAACATATTTTCATTTCCGGGCCTTCTAACGATCGATTGCCCTGGCGTTGGCGGTATTGCAAGTGAAAGCGCCTCCAATCCTCTCACGGTTCGGGTTCCGGATGCATAAAAGTTCTTAAAAAATAAACTATGCGGAATAAGTGAATCCATGAATGGAGTGATGTTTTCTTTGTTACCAAAATATTTCAGGTATTCGCCGCTTAAACTCTCAACGCTTATCAATACTATATTCCATTTATGTTCCGGGCTGTCGCTGCTTATCTTTCTTTCAATACTCAAAGGATCATTTGTGAAAACGGTGCCGGGTACCTGCAGCATATTGCGAAGGAGTTCCATATTTTTCTTATCGTCGTTTACAACATAAAATTTATTGTAATCAATCTCATTGTGCCAGTAAGCAGAACCAAATTCATAAATGCCGTTTCCACCCAATTCATTTACATAATTATTATCGCTGGTATTTTTAAAAAGATTGTTTACAAAAAAGTATCCCGCAGAAGTTGCCAGGATGTACATAAAAAAGAAAATGCTTCGTCTGGCAAACCGCATGCTTACTTTTTGCGAGGCAATGATCTTTTTTCTAAATAAGAATAAGAGTAATAAAGCCAGCACTACACATCCGGAAAGGATCAATGGGATATTGTACGATTCCCAGATATTTCCCAAAACCTCTGTGGTGTAGATCAGGTAATCCACAGCAATAAAATTAAAACGAACATTGAATTCATCCCAGAATGCAATTTCTGCTCCTGCATTGATCACCAGTATTAAAGCAATGAGAAAAAAGAAAATGGTCAACGGCACCCTGTTCCATTTTTTTTGATACCAACTGTCTTTCATAAGCCAGCAATAAATTGCAATCGGCACACAGAAAAACAAGGACACAACCAGGTCATAAAAAAATCCAATTAAAAAGATTCCGGCTGTGTTTAAAAAAGTGAGTTCAAGATTGTTCCAGGATTTAAAAAATAAGAACAGGCGTGTTGCCAGGCTGATTGAAGTAACCATAACCATTACTACAAGCAACGGGCCATAGCGATGATTAAAAACCGATCTGAATGTTGACATGCGGCAAAATTACGAACTGTTGAACGGTAATAAACATTCAACCATTAAAACCAGCCGGTAGATTTTCTTGTACTCCTTCCACTGCTTCTGCCCCCCAATCCCAAAGCACCCAGCAATGACCTTACAATTCCGTTTCCGGCTGTCCGAATCATACTTTTAACAATGGTATTATTAGCAACTTTTTCTATGGCTGAAGGTTCGGGTTTTCCGGCTGTTTTCTTATTTTCAGTTGCAGCGTTTTCAATATTTGATTTTTCTGCTGCT